>JAYUHM010000272.1:0-19836 GCA_043766985.1 Polaromonas sp. | reverse complement strand
TGGTAGGCGATGTAGCTTGCAGTCATCTATCTATAACGCTCTACCCTCACCGCTGGTGGACTCGGTTGTGCTGGCTTCTGCCGCCCAGACTCCTAGCCTGCTGCTGGCGGCACAGGCCATGGCCAGCCAAGCTGGCTGGCGCCAGATCACCATAGCGGGCACCACGCCAAACGAAGCCCCTATCGTGGTGGCTGTGTACTACCCCACCGAAGCGCCGGCACGCGTCGTACCCATGGGGCCGTTCACCGTTCGGGGTGCCATCCAGGGCACGCCAGAGGCAACCTTCAAAGGCTTGATCGTGCTCAGCCATGGCAACAGTGGCACTGAGCTGGGCCACAGCAGCGTGGCCGAGGCGTTGGCACAGAACGGTTACCTCGTGGCCGCCCTGCGCCACCCTGGCGACAATTGGCAGGATCGTAGCCTGTTGCAGGCAAGCCCTGCGCGCTACTTCACAGAGCGGCCGCAACACGTGTCACGCGTGATTGATGCATTGCTGCGCGACCCGGCCTGGAGCGAGCGCATTGCCAAAGACGCGCAGGGCCCCCGCGTTGGCGCCATTGGGCACTCTGCGGGTGGCTACACCGTGCTGGCGTTGGCCGGCGGCCAGCCCGACATGTCGCGCATCACTGCGCACTGCCAAGCCTATAGCGGCGAGGATCCCATTTTCTGCGGCGTGGTACAAAGCGGACACCCCACAACCAGCACTGCCAGTACAACCACAACGACACGGCCCATTCCAGCACTGACTGATGCCCGAGTACGGGCTGTCGTGGCATTGTCCCCGTTGGGTGTGGTTTTCAGTGCCGAATCACTCGCCAAAGTCCGCATCCCTACTGCGATCTACGAAGCTGAACTAGACCGCTATCTGGTGCCGCGCTTTCATGCACAGTGGATCACCCGCAATCTACCGACCGCTGAGTTCCACCGCGTGCCCAATGCCTGGCACTATGCGTTCATGGACACACCCAGTATGCCCATTGCGTCCCCGGATGGCGACCTGGGCGCCAACCCGCCGGGCTTTGACCGCCAGGCGTTTTTGCAGCAGTTGCAGCGTGAGCTTCCCGTCTTCTTCGACAAGGCATTTCGCTGATACCTGCGCATCAAGGTGCCCATCATGCACGGCAAAGCGATAATTGAGCCATGCAAGACACTCCCCGCACCGCCCAGCATGGCCCTATCCACACCCGCGCCTTGGTTCTCTTCTCTGGCGGCCAAGACTCCACTGCCTGCTTAGCCTACGCGTTGCAAAAGTTTGCGCATGTTGAAACCATCGGCTTTGACTACGGCCAGCGCCACAGCATTGAGCTGGTGCAACGCAGCGTCGTCATTCAAGCGCTTCGCCAAGCCTTCCCGCATTGGGCGGCCAAGCTGGGTGACGATCACCTGCTGGAGCTGGCTGTGTTGGGCAAGGTGAGTGAAACTTCGCTGACAAGAGATACCGCGTTCAAGATGGAGCAGTCGGGCCTGCCCAATACCTTTGTGCCTGGGCGTAACCTGCTGTTCCTCACACTGGCGGCTGCCGTGGCCTACCGGCGCGACCTGCAGGTGATAGTGACCGGCGTGTGCGAGACCGACTTCTCTGGCTACCCCGACTGCCGCGACGACACCATGAAGGCTATGCAACTGGCGCTCTCATTAGGTATGGACAAACGCTTTTTAATTGACACGCCGCTGATGTGGATAGACAAAGCCGCAACGTGGCAGATGACGCACGACTTGGGCGCGCAGTCAGGTGTGGCCAGTGGTGGCCCGCAGTTGGTGGACTTGGTGGTGGAGCACACCCACACCTGCTACCTCGGTGACCGCGAGCACCGACACGGCTGGGGCTATGGCTGCGGCACCTGCCCGGCGTGCGAGCTACGTGCGCGCGGCTGGGACAAGTTCAGGCTTCAAAGCGGTCTGTATGCTTGCCCTTGATGGGTGCATAAAACGCTTTGACAATCGCCATGTCTTTGTCGATGTCGCCGCTGGGCTGCAGCGCAGGGCCCAGGCCGCCGCGCTTTTCGGCGTAGTCCAAGTAGGCCATCAGAATCGGCACCTTGGCACCTAGCGCGATGTAGTAAAAGCCGGTTTTCCAGTAGCGCGATTTGCTGCGCGTGCCCTCGGGCGGCACAATCAACTGCACAACGCCATCGGCTTGCACCAGCGCCTCAGCAGACGCAGCCACCAGGTTGTTAGCCTGCTCACGGTTGACAGGAATGCCGCCCAGCCACATCATCACGCCGCGAAAGGGTTGATTGAAAATGCTTTGCTTGCCCATCCAGTACACGTTCAGGCGCAGCGCAAACGACACCATCAAGGTGTAAGGCAAATCCCAATTGCTGGTGTGCGGCGCGGCAATCAGCACGCACTTGGAAACGCCCGCGGGCAAACTGCCCTCCACCTTCCAGCCGGTGAGCTTAAGAAAGGCTATTGAAAACCCACGCAAAAGCGTATTGACAACCGGTGTGGTGAAAATGGTGCGGTGCATACAGTGTGACTAGATTAGCAACAACTCCCAGTGGGAGACGTTCATTTGTGGGGAGCAACTTGCAGTAGTTTTTTGTCGTACAGGCCAACTGTAAAGGAGTTTGGCAGCTCAAGCTCAATCTTGTACGCTTGGTCTGCCATTTCTGGTCTGTGAACGGTCGCCATTTCAGAAATAGCTTGCAGCACCAGCTCCTGCACATATTTTGCGCCATCAGCTTCAATCAGCTGGGCTGATTTGGCGCGCATGAGTTTGATTTCGATACTCTGCCGAAGCAACTCTTTGTGGTCGTCGGCGTACCAGATTAATTTTTTCCCGTCGGGGGTATTGCTGCCCAGCCTTAGCAAAGGGATCTTGAGTACCTTGGTACTACCGGCGGGCAAATTTTCCGCGTCAATGAGTGTGACCTCCAGGCCTTGCAGCACCGTGGCACTGGCGATGGGCGCCTGATTGTTGGTTGCATCAACTGATGAGGTATTGGTTCTCGGGTTTGCACTATTTTCCACGCCAACAACCCGCTTGCCGCTCACAGCCCCAGAGGTGGAGCCAGAAGCTGGGCGCAGCAAAAACCACGTTGCTACCACCGTGGTGCCGATGATTATCAACCAGATCAACCCATAGGATTTAGCAGTAGGGTGTGACTTGGGTTGCGCAACATGGCTTTGCCTGTGCAGCATGCTGCGGGCATCGTGCAGCGGGGCGCTGTAGTTCGCAGACGCGGCATTCAATAGCAGGTCGTAGGCAGCGCGGCGACCATCATCTGACAGCACCTCGTACGCTTGTACAAGCTGCGTGGTGCGCTGCGCGCTGGCGCTGTCGTTGTGGTTTTTGTCGGGATGGTAACGCTGCATCAAGCTTTTGTAGGCGGCCTTGATGACGGCTGGGCTGGCCTTGGCGCTAACCTCCAGTATTTCATAATGGTTCATGGCGTGGGAGTCACTCAAGTTGTGTCAACGTGGTGATGCTGCCATCGCCTTCTTGCACTCTAAACTCGCCCAGCTTCGCAGACGCGGTGGCGGCACCTTCGCGCCCCATACGCTCGCCCTTTTTGTGGCTCCAGATGACTGCCTCAGGACACAGCAGCAACACCAGCAAAAGCGCGCCCGCTATCCAGCGGGCAAGGCTTATGCCGCGAACAGAGACGGGCGATCCTGGTTGAGACGTCATCGGCATTTATGGCAGGTCAGGCAAACCCAATTTGCGTCTTTCATTTCTTAGGCGAATACGCTCGGCCTCCGCTTTTTTCTCTTTTTCGAGCTGAATTTTCTCCATTTCCAGCTGCTGCTTATAGTCCTCTTCCCGCACCAGTTGCTTGGCATGCTCTTCATCGCGGCGCAGATTCTCCGTCACGCGCTCACCCAGTTTCTGGGTCTCGTCGATAAAACGCTGCTCTTCCCGCGCTTTTTTGTCAGCAGCCATTTCTGCCGTGCGACCAGCCGCTTCTGCTGACCGCCTGGCGGCCTCGTCCTTGCGGTTTTGCGCTTGCAGAAGGTCCATCTCCGCCTTGTTGGCTGGTCTAACCCCATACTGTTGGTAGTACTCCTGCAGCATGAGCTTTTCTTGCGCCATGGCATCTTCTTGCGCTGCGATACGCCCCCCCGAGCAGCGCCCCAGTGAGAGCACCATCGTGACCATGCTGATCGCCACGATAGCCCCCAGCACGGTGAAACCAAACCGAAAGGTCTTGAAAAATCCACTGCTCGCTTGCAACCCACCACTTTGGGGCATCGCCGCATAATGCATCGACAAAGCGTTGGCGTTTAGCATTGCCGCCTGCGCCATCAGGGCGGCGGCGTCTGCTTTCAAAGACACGGAATCAACTTTCACGGACAAGGCCTCGGTGCCCACAGCCAGCGGCGTAACCGCCAAGCCTGTTGGTTGGCTTAGCTTGGCATCGTAGGCAGCGCGTGTCATGGTGTCGCGCAGCACTTGCAAAGCCATATTGACCATTTTCAGTTGCATGGCAGCGTCTTGCGCGGTCAGGCCACTGAGCCCTGATTCCAGCTCCTGGCTCACGGCCATATGTCCGGCTTGGATTTGCGCAAAAGTAGCATCCTGCGAGACGTTCAGCATCTCGTAGAGTGTTTTTTTAGGACCCATGCATTAACTCCGTTTGAGGGGAAACCCATTTTAGATTACAAATTGTTAGCCAACTGCGGACGCGTCAACGGTAAACGAGGCGGGGCTGCCTGGCGGCGTGGCACTTAAACGCCATCGCGTTGCATGGAAGCCCGCCACAGCAGGCCTGTGCGCTATAGATACCAAAGCGCCTTGTGCCGTCTGCACTTGGGCCAGCAGGCGTTCATACACCGTTTTCTCAGCCGCTTCGTCCAGTGCGCTGGTGGCTTCGTCGGCAAACACCCAGCGCGGTTTCTTCAGGAATACGCGGGCCAGGGCCAGACGCTGCTGCTCGCCGCCGGAGAGCTTTTGGCCCCAGGCGTCTTCCTCGTCCAGCCGGGTTTTAAGCTGGGGCAGCAGGGCTTCGTCCAATGCGGCGCAAAGCGCCTCGTCGGTGTACTTGGCGGCTTCCTCGGGGTAGGCCAAGGCGATGCGCAAGCTGGCGTTGGGAAAGTAGGGGTGCTGGGGGATGAACATGGCCTGCGCCTCAAAGCCCTCGGGGCGCGCTATGCTGCCGCCGCTGCCCAGGTTGGTAAACGGCCAGATGCCGGCAATGGTGCGAAACAGCGTGCTTTTGCCACTGCCCGAGGGCCCGCTGACGATGATGCTGTCACCGGCCTGGGCGCGCAGCTCGGCGTGCTGCAAAAGCTGGCTGCCGCTGGGCAGGCCCAGCGCCAGGTTGTGCAACTGCAGCGCACCTGTGGCACGGGAAGGGTTGATTTGTGCTGCACTTTTAGTAGCTGCTCGTGCAATATTTGATTGGGCTTGCGACCTATTTTGCTGAATATTCTGCGCTTCTACGCTGACCAGCGAGGCTTCAAAGCTGGTGTGCCGGTCGGTGGTGGCTTTCCAGGCGGCGATGTTGGCGTAGTTGTCTACCAGCCAGCTCAGCGCTTCTTGTACATAGCCAAAGGCCGAGACGATTTGCATGACCTGCCCCAGCTGAATAGCGCCGCTGAAAAACCGTGGTGCGGCGACAATAAACGGAAAAATAATCGCCGCCTGCCCAAAACCCACGGTAAACCAGGTGAGGCGCTTTTCGGTGGCAATGAGCTTTAAGTAGTTTTTAAAAACATCGCTAAACCGTGCGTCCAGCGCCGTGCGCTCTACCACCTCGCCTTTGTCCAGCGCAATGGCCTCGCTGTACTCGCGCACCCGCACCATGTGGTGGCGAAAGTCGGCCTCGTAGCGCTGCTGGTTAAAGTTCAGCGCGACTAAGGGCTTGCCAATCCAGTGGGTGATGACGCTGCCCGCAATAGCGTACACGACGGCCATCCACACCATAAAACCCTCCACTACATAGGTGGCGCCGCCGAGGGTGAACTCAAAGCCGCGGCTCAGACCCCACAAGATACCGGTAAAGCTGATTAACGTGACCACCTCGTTCAGCAGTCCCATGCTGAGCGCCACACTGTCAGTGGTAAACAGGTTCACGTCCTCTTGAATGCGCTGGTCGGGGTTGTCGGCCAGCAGGGGCGCGTCTTTGGAAAAACGCATCAGCTCCAGCGTGTAGAAGGCTTTGTGCGCCAGCCAGCGCTGGGTGTAGTGCCGCGTCATCCAGGCGCGCCAGCGCACCTGCAGCAGCTGCGTCAGGTAAAACTTGTACACCTCAATGATGACGTAGGCAAAAGCCAGGTAGGTAAAGCGCAGCAACTGCTGCCAGAACACGGCCTGGTTTTTAACCTGCAGTGCGTCGTAAAACACGCGGTACCAGTCGTTGATTTGCACCAGCATGTACACCGAGCCCAGATTGAGCAGCACGATGGCCAGCAGCAGGCCACGGGCTTTCCACTTTTCGTCAGACTGGAAATACGGAAGTGACAAAGCCCAAACCTTGCGGGTTTGGGCTTTGAGTTCGGACAGCTTGGCAGCAACAGACATGGTGGCCTCCGGTTGAACAATTGGGCCTCGCCATGGAGGACGTACCCAATATACCCAAAGCGGCGCGCCGTGTCCGTTTCGCGGCGTGTGTTTATTTGACCGGCTCTTGCGCAATCGCAAACTTGGCCACTGCCCCCTCGGGCTGCGGCTCAAAGCGCCAGCGCGTGGCATGAAACTCGGCCACTGCGGGACGATGCGCTATAGATACCAACGCGCCTTGTGCCTGCTTTACCTGGGCTAGCAGTCTTTCGTAAATGGTTTTCTCGGCCACCTCGTCCAGCGCGCTGGTGGCTTCGTCGGCAAATACCCATTGCGGTTTTTTCAGGAACACGCGGGCGATGGCCAGGCGCTGCTGCTCGCCGCCACTGAGCTTTTGGCCCCAGGCGTCTTCGTCGTCCAGGCGGGTTTTAAGCTGGGGTAGCAGTGCCGCGTCCAGCGCGGCGCACAACTGCTCGTCGGAATATACCGACACGTCATCCGGGTAGGCCAGCGCGACCCGCAAGGCCCCGTTGGGAAAGTAGGGCCGCTGCGCGATGAACATGGCGCGCTGCTCAAAGCCTGCGGGCAGCTGCAACTGGCCTGATGCAAACGGCCAAATACCGGCAAAGGCGCGAAACAGCGTGCTCTTGCCACTGCCTGAGGGGCCGCTGACGATGATGCTGTCACCCGTATGCGCCCCCAGCGTGGCACCGTGCACCAACTGCGCGCCACCTGGCAGCGCCAGGGTCAGCGCATGGGCTTGCAATTGGTCGACGCGCGCTACATTATCAGTAGCAGTTTGTGCTATATTCTGCTGGGCTGGTGGCGTATTTTGCACTAAAAGTGCGCTGTGCTGGGCTTCTACCGCGCTGAGCGAAGCTTCAAAACTGGTGAGGCGGTCGGTGGTGGCTTTCCACGCGGCCAGGCTGGCATAGTTGTCTACAAACCAGCTCAGCGCGTCTTGCACGCGGCCAAAGGCTGATGAGATTTGCATCAGCTGGCCCAGCTGAATGGCACCGCTGAAAAAGCGCGGCGCCGCCACGATAAACGGAAACACCACCGCCGCCTGCCCAAAGCCCACGGTAAACCAGGTGAGGCGTTTTTGCGCGTTGATAAGCGCCAAGTAGTTTTTAAGAACCGAGCCAAAGCGCAGGGTGATAACACCGCGCTCTACCGCCTCGCCTTTGTCCAGGGCAATGGCCTCGCTGTACTCACGCACGCGCACCAGGTGGTGGCGAAAGTTGGCCTCGTAACGCTGCTGGTCAAAATTGAGCTTCACCAACGGCTTGCCTATCCAGTGCGTGATGGCGCTGCCCACCACCGCGTAGACCATGGCCATCCACACCATAAAACCGGCAATCTCGTAGGTGCTGCCGCCCAGGGTGAAGGAAAAGCCCCCACTCAGGCTCCACAAAATGCCGACAAAACTCAGCAAGGTCACCACGGCGTTGAGCAAGCCCATCGACAGCGATACGGTGTAAGCCGTGAACTGCTGGGCGTCTTCCTGAATACGCTGGTCGGGGTTGTCGGGGCTCAGGGTGTCATTGGTTGAAAAGCGCAACAGCTCCAGCGTGTAAAACGCTTTGTGCGCCAGCCAGCGCTGGATGTAGTGCTCGGTCATCCACGCGCGCCAGCGCAGCTCTAGCAGCTGCGTGAGGTAAAACTTGTACACCGCAATGACAATATAGGCAAAGGCCAGATAGGTGAAGCGCCCCAGCTGCTGCCAAAACACGGGCTGGTTTTTGTCTTGCAATGCGTCGTAGAACAATCGGTTCCAGTCGTTGATCTGCACCAGCATGAAGACGGCTGCCAGGTTCAGCACCACAATAGCCAGCAGCAGGCCGCGGGCCTTCCATTTTTCGTCGGACTGAAAATACGGCAGAGACAAGGCCCACACCTTGCGGGCCTGGACTTTAAGTTCGGTAAGTTTGGCAGTGAGGGGCATCGTCATCTCTGCCCGGGTTGGCGGGCACTCCGTTAACGTGAAGTCTTCTTGCGGGGTCTAATGGAACGCATTCCACAGGAGTTTGCAGCCCGTGAGGAACATGCCAATATACACAAGGCGGTAAAACAGCGTGGGGTTAATTTTGCGGGTCACCTTCAAACCAATCCATACGCCCAACGGCGCAATCGGCATGAGCACCAGCGAGGTGGCAAAGTTGGGGGTGTCCAGCAGGCCCAGCCAGGCGTAGGGAACCCACTTGGCTAAATTGATGACGAAGTAAAAGAATGACATGGTGGCCGCAAACACTATTGGAGCGAGCTTGAGCGGCAGCACATAGGCGTTCAGCGGTGGGCTGCCCGCATGGGCGATAAAGCTGGTAAAGCCCGAGGTAATGGTGAGCAGCGCGCCTACCCAGCGCGGTGGCAAAGGGCTGCCGGGCTTGGGCGGGAACAGCAAGCGCTGAGCCAAAAACAGCAGGGTGAATGCGCCCACTACACCCGCCACAATGTGCTCGTCCAGCAGCTTGAACAGCAGGGTGCCTACCAGCACGCCAGCCAGGCCAAAGGGCAGCAGAAACTTCAGCAAGGCTTTGTCGTAGTCTTTGCGAAAAGCGGCCAGCCCCAGGCAATCGATCAACAGCAAAATGGGCATGAAGATGGCTGCCGCCTGCGGCACGCTGACCGCCAAAGCCATCAGGGGCACCGCCAGTGAACCAAAGCCCGCGCCAAAACCCGACTTGCTGATGCCCATCAGCAGCACAGCGGGAATAGCGCTGGCGTAGAAATGCCAGTCGGTGATGACGGGGAAGTTCAATCGGCTTGCTTAGACGATTTGGCAGGCCTCGGCAAAGCCCAGGCGTGGGCTGCGGGCAAAGGTTTTGCTGGCATCGGCGTAGCCCAGCGTGCAGACAAAATTGGTCTTCACTGCGGTACCTGCCCAAAATTGCGCATCCATTTTGGCGGCATCAAAACCGCTCATTGGCCCGCAGTCCAGGCCGAGCGCGCGCGCGGCAATGATGAAGTAGCCACCCTGCAGGGAGCTGTTGCGAAACGCGGTGGCATCGATCATGGGCTGGTTACCCACAAACCAGCTGCGCGCGTCGGCGTGCGGGAAAAGTTGCGGCAATTTTTCAAAAAACTGCATGTCCATGCCGATGATGGCGGTAACCGGCGCGCTTTGGCTTTTGGCCACATTGGCAGGGGCCAGGCAGGGCAGCAAGTCGGCTTTAGCCTCTGCGCTTTTGACAAACTGAATACGCGCTGGCGAGCAGTTGGCCGAGGTGGGGCCCCACTTGAGCAGGTCGTAGAGCTGGTGCAACAGTGTGTCTTCCACTGCGCGACTGGTAAAGGCGTTGGCCGTGCGGGCGTTGTCAAAAATTTGTTCGGTAGAGATTTGCATCATGCTTCCTTGAGTAAACTGTTTTTAATAAGATTGCGCCAAACCCGGAGGCTAGTGCTGCGTGGTGCGTTTCAGGTGCTTGCGCTATAGGTGCTTGCGTTACAGGCTACATGCCCAGGCAGCTCGCCGGGGCGTTACACCCGCTCTAGTATCACCGCAATGCCCTGGCCCACGCCAATGCACATGGTGCACAGCGCATAGCGGCCCTGGGTGCGGTGCAATTGGTTCACCGCCGTGGTCGCCAAGCGCGCGCCTGAGGCACCCAGTGGGTGGCCCAGTGCAATTGCGCCGCCGTTGGGGTTGACCCGTGGGTCGTCGTCTTGCAAGCCCAGCATGCGCAGCACGGCCAGGCCTTGGGCTGCGAAGGCTTCATTCAGCTCGATCACGTCCATCTGTTCGATTTTTAAACCGGTGAGGGCCAGCACCTTTTGCGTGGCGGGTGCAGGGCCAATGCCCATGATGCGCGGGGGCACACCGGCCGTGGCCATGCCTACGACGCGGGCTTTGGGGGTAAGGCCGTGCTTCTTGGCCTCTGGCTCACTGGCCAGCAAGATGGCGCACGCACCGTCGTTCACGCCACTGGCGTTGCCTGCAGTCACTGTGCCGTCGGGTTTGACGATGGGCTTGAGTTTGGACAAGGCGTCCATCGTGGTGGCGCGGGGATGTTCGTCTTGGCTGACAACTACGGCGTCACCTTTCTTTTGCGGGATGGTGACCGGGCAAATTTCCGCATCAAAGTAGCCTGCCTTTTGCGCAGCCACGGCTTTCATCTGGCTGGCCAGCGCCATAGTGTCTTGCGATGCGCGGTCAATTTTGTAGTCCGTCGCTACGTTCTCTGCCGTCTCGGGCATGCTGTCTACGCCGTATTTTTCTTTCATCAGCTTGTTCACAAAGCGCCAGCCGATGGTGGTGTCAAACATTTGCGTGCTGCGGCTGAAGGCGCTGTCGGCCTTGCCCATCACATAGGGCGCGCGGCTCATGCTTTCTACGCCGCCAGCAATCATCATCGTGGCCTCACCCGATTTAATGGCGCGTGCCGCCGTACCCAATGCGTCCAGGCCACTGCCACACAAGCGGTTGATGGTGGCGCCGGGCAGTTCAAACGGCAGACCCGCCAGCAGGCTGGCCATACGGGCCACGTTGCGGTTGTCTTCCCCCGCCTGGTTGACGCAGCCGTACAAAATGTCAGTCACCGCCAGCCAGTCCACACCAGGGTTGCGCTGCATCAGCGCGCGCAGGGGAACGGCACCCAGGTCGTCAGTGCGCACGCTGCTAAGGGCACCGCCGTAGCGGCCAAAGGGGGTACGGATAGCATCACAGATATAAGCTTGGGTAGTCATGGTGCGTGTCGTGGTATCAAAGCAAAAAAGATGCTTCAGATTATCCACATTCGCGCCCCAAAGCACTGTCGCATTGGATAATCACACCATGTTCAATCCCAGCCAAGACGATGTTCGCCGATTTTTTTGTTCCGCTTTTGCCAAGGCCCAAGCGCATGAAACGCAAGACGCTCTTGAAACAATAGCAAATCAATGGATGACCGAGCACCCCGAATACCACGCGGATCTGCACGACGCGGACGCTGCGGTAGCGCGCGTGTATGACGGCGGCGATGGCAAAACCAACCCGTTCTTGCACCTGTCCATGCACTTGTCCATTACCGAGCAATGCAGCATCGACCAGCCCCAAGGCGTCCGCCAGGCGGTTGAGCTGCTGACCGCCCGCCGTGGCGACCTGCACCAAGCCCACCACGAGGTGATGGAAGAGCTGGGCACCATGCTATGGGAGGCGCAACGCGCCAATAAAGCGCCCGATGGTGACGCTTATGTTGAACGGGTGCAGCAGCGCGCGACGCGGGACTAGTCTACGCTTGCCTTCAAACCAGCGGAGCCATCACATTTTGGGGGGTACGGCTTTCGCATCTGCAGATGATTTACCGGCGGTTTTGGCAGTTTTAGGACGCGCACCTTTGGGGTGCTGTTGAGAGTCTTGCTCAGCTTGCAGAAGCTCTTTCGCCTCGTTTGGCGATTTAGGTGCCGTCTCTGGCGCTGCCAACTCTACTTTGCCCGCTTTCACAAATGCTTGCTCCGCCTCGTTAAAGCGCTCTGCAGCCTCGTAGTTGCCTTCGCCCTGCAACTTATCCGTTCGTAGTTTGCCCATAATTTGCTCCTGATAAATGTAATTCCATCGCCTGCTGTTAAAGCAACCAACGCTGCCATGCGCAGCACCGTGCGCAGGTCAGCCAAGCTTATTTGATCGGTCTTAGCTCGGCTGTCAGTCAAGTGCACTTGATCCTGTCAGCTCAGGCCTACACCGCGCTGGCATACGTTATTCCTACGCTACTTGTCGGTGTATTCCTACATCCGTGCATGCGTGGATTTCATACACTGAGTAGCTATGGGTGAATGACACACCTTTGGGATTGAAATGGATTTTTTATGACCACCTTACACCTGTCAACAGCAATACTGATCAGCACGCTGGCCCTCACGTTGAGCGCCTGCAACCGCTCAGACGGAACCGTAGGCCAAAAAGTAGACGGTGCGGTCAAGCAAACCCAGGACGCCGCGGCAAACGCAGCCAGTCAGGCGACCACATCGGTGGAGAAGGCTTTGGAAAAAACTGCCGAAGTCATCAAGGAAGATTCAGCCAAGGCCAGCAGCGTTTTAGATGACGCAGCCATCACCACATCCATCGTCGCGGGCTTGGCCAAAGACCCTGACCTAAGCGTCATGAAAATTGATGTGCAAACCAAAGCTGGAAAAGTATCTATGCACGGCTCAGCACCCAGCACACAAGCCCGCGCCCGCGCAGATAGTATTGCGCAGTCGGTGAAAGGCGTAATGGCTGTCGATAACCAATTGACTATCAAAGAAAAGAGTTAGGTGTCCATTTCGACTGCATGGCTGCGCACAAATTTTCTGCTAGCGAGCAAGCTTGCGAGATCGCCTTCCCAATTCGGACGCTACGCCAATGAATAACTCAGCCGCTTGGTACGCCAACTTGAATCAACCTTTCTTTGCCCCGCCCGCATGGGTGTTTGGCCCGGTGTGGAGCGTGCTGTACCTCATCATCGCAGTGAGCTTCGGTTACGTGTTCTACCTGGCATTCAAGCAGCGCTTGCCATGGGCGGTGTTTCTGCCATTCGGCTTGAATCTGCTGTTCAACCTGGCGTTCTCGCCGCTTCAGTTTGGCTTGAAAAATAACCTTCTGGCGGCCATCGACATTGTGCTGATCTTGGGCACATTGTTGTGGGCCATGTGGGCCATTTGGCTCCGCGTTCCCTGGGTGGCTTACGCAAATATTCCCTACCTGCTTTGGGTAGCGTTTGCCACTTTTTTACAGCTGTCCATCACCTGGTTAAACCGCTGATGAGACCTATTACCCCCCAACCTAAAAAGGAGTCCATGATGAAGCAACCCAAGCCATCCCTCAACCCAAACACCCCGGCCAAAACCCTGCACGCGCCGCCCACACAGCACAACGCAAAGGATTTTCCATTGCACGGACAGACGGCGTCCACACCAGGGCGTGACCAGGTTCGCGAAGAAACACATTCCACTCGGTCACCGCGAGAGTCCAAGCGTCCGATTGAGAGAACTGCCAGCCCTAAAAAGAGCTGAACTGGTAATGCGCCTCGCGGGTCGGCTCCATTCAGGCTCTCATCGGTATTGTCACCGGCCCATCGTTGACCAAGTGCACCTGCATGTCCGCGGCAAACTGCCCTGTTTGCACGACGGGATGCACCAGCCGCGCCTGCTGCACAAAATAATCGTACAGGCGTTGACCTTCATCGGCCGCGGCGGCTTGGGTGAAACTGGGGCGGTTACCACCTGTAGTATCTGCAGCCAAAGTGAACTGGCTCACCACCAGCAAACCGCCTCCCACGTCTTGCACCGACAGATTCATCTTGCCCGCCTCGTCGCTGAAGATGCGCAATTTAAGAATTTTGGCGAGCAGTTTGTCAGCCAGCGCGTCCGTATCGCCACGCTCTGCACACAGCAAGATCAACAAACCCTGGTCGATGGCACCTGTAACGGCACCGTCCACTACCACCCGCGCCTGGCGCACCCGTTGAATCACCGTCTGCATCCGTTTTATTCCTGGTTATGGTTGTGCTTAGCTTGCGTGGCGGCCTATGCGGCCCCCGAGCAAGGAACTACGCGGCACATGAACAACTCCAACGCCGCATGGACTGATGGAGACCGCCCATGCCGCCTACCCCACTGTATTGTCTATTGCTTTTGCTGGCACTTGCACCTGCCACCGCATCCGCCCAAGTCGCGCCCACCCCCAATGAAGTAGCCCGCTACGCAGGCCTGCATGCTGCGGCCCACCAGGGCGATGTGGCGCGCATTGCACAGCTGGCGGCTGCCAAGGCCGACGTCAACAGCCGCGACAGCCATGGGCGCACACCACTGCATATCGCCACATTTGCCAGGCAGCGCGACGCCATCCGCGCACTGGCAAAGGCAGGTGCCCGGCTTGATATTCTGGAAAATGACCGCTACGACGCCGTCACCGTTGCCTCAGTCGCTGACGACGAAGACACGCTGCGTCTGTTGCTACAACTGGGCGCCAGTGCCAAGCAGGTGACCAGCCGTTACGACGGCACGGCGCTGATCGCATCGGCGCATCTGGGCCATGACGGCGTAGTGCGCCAATTGATTGCCGCTGGCGCTCCGCTGGACCACGTCAACAACATGCACTGGACCGCCACCATTGAATCCATTGTGCTGGGCAACGGCGGCCCCAGACACCAGGCCACCCTACAGGCGCTGGTCAAGGCCGGTGCCAATCTGCAGCTCACCGACCGGCAAGGCAATACCCCGCTGCAATTGGCCAAATCGCGCGGCTATGGCGAGATGGTGAAGATGCTGGAGGTGGCGGGTGCGCGATAGGCGATGCCTTTAAGCCGAGGGTAAAAGCAGCAACATGTTGATGTCAGACTGCATGGTCTGGTGCATCTAGCATTTCGCGTGTACTCAAACCGCTTAGACCTGTAGTCAGCCCCGTCCTACCCTTCACCACAGGCATTGCTCTGCGTTTACTAGTGGGGTCTGCACTCGTTCCGCGCAAGCGCATACGTAAACCTTCTTCAATAAGCTGCGTCAAGGTCAAGCACTGCCGGGCTGCAAATGCTTCGGCTTCGGTCAACAACGCATCTTGGATGTTGAGCGTGATTTTCATGAAATTTATAGCACAGATTTTGTACTTGAGGTAAGAGAAGCAATGATCGGCAGGTTTCTAGATACATGGTTTATGTCGAACCTTGTAATTTTAGGATCACATAATCCAAATCAGCGTGAACATCCCAGACCAAACAATGATGCCACCAACAGCTATTGCTAAATAGTGGCTTTTGCGATGTCTGTCCACCTCGGACGTCAGGATCAGCACGGGAGGTTCAGCGCTTTCTACCCTAGCTTGTGTCAATGAGCCTATTGGAAGGGACTCTCCTATGGGCATTAGGCAAGCGTCACCCGCGCAAACTTGCGCTTCCCCACCTGCACCACATAGGTGCCCGCTCCCAGCTTCAAACCCTTGTCGCTCACGACGGACGAATCTACGCGCACGCCGCCGCCTTCGATCAGGCGGCCGGCTTCTGAGGTGGACGGCGCCAGCCCGGCTTGCTTTAGCACTTGCGTAATGCCCAGCCCCGCGGCGTCATCGCCCAGACTGAGGCTGACTTCAGGGATCTCATCGGGCACGCCGCCCTTGCTGCGGTTGATAAAGTCCTGCTCCGCAGCCTCTGCCGCCGCTGCGCTGTGAAAGCGGGTGGTGATTTCTTTGGCCAGCATGACTTTGGCGTCTTTGGGGTTGCGGCCTTCTGCGACTTCTTTCTTCAGCGCGTCGATTTCGGCGATGGACTTGAACGACAACAAGGTGTACCAGCGCCACATCAGCACGTCGCTGATGCTTAAGCATTTGGCGAACATGGTGTTGGGCTCTTCGGTGATGCCGATGTAGTTGTTCTTGCTTTTGGACATTTTGTCCACGCCGTCCAGGCCTTCTAGTAGTGGCATAGTGAGTATGCACTGCGGCTCTTGGCCATATTCAGCTTGCAGGTGACGGCCGACCAGCAGGTTGAATTTTTGGTCGGTGCCGCCCAGTTCTAGGTCGCTTTTGAGGGCGACTGAGTCGTAGCCCTGCATCAGCGGGTACAAAAACTCGTGCACGCTGATGGCCTGGCCGCTGGCGTAGCGCTTGGTGAAGTCGTCGCGCTCCATCATGCGGGCCACGGTGTACTTGCCAGCCAGCTGGATCATGCCACGCGCGCCCAGGGCGTCGCCCCATTCGCTGTTGTAGCGGATCTCGGTTTTAGACTCATCCAGCACCATGGCAGCTTGCTTGTAATAAGTGGCGGCATTGAGCTCGATCTGCTCTTTGGTCAGTGGTGGCCGGGTCGTGTTGCGCCCGGACGGGTCGCCAATCAGGGTGGTGAAGTCACCGATCAAAAATATGACGGTATGGCCCAAATCTTGTAACTGGCGCATTATGTTGAGCACCACGGTGTGGCCAATGTGGATGTCTGGCGCGGTAGGGTCTAGCCCGAGCTTGATACGCAGCGGAATGCCCGACGTTTCGCTCTTTTGCAGCTTTTTAAGCCAGTCTTCCTGCGGAATAAGCTCTTCTACCCCCCGCAAGGTGATGGCCATGGCCTCGCGTACTTGGTCCGATATTGGCACTACAGGCGAAGATTTGGTTGTAACAGCTTGATTCATAAGGGTTTTTCCAGATACGACTGTGGCCGGCCTCGCTATAATCGCAAGTTCGCTCAGTTACGTGAATGAGCCAGATTTTACGTGGTGCGCTCAGCTGGAGGCACCGAGAGGCATTTTTTGAATTGTTGGAGACGCAAGTTTTGAACCTGAACCAGTTTGTATTGCAAGTGCAACTCGCAGCGCAGCAAGTAGCTGGCGCACTGCAGCGCCACCCCCGCCGGGTGGCTACCGCATTGGCTGCGGTGATGTTGGGCACCGGGGCCACCGCGTTTGCCGTGGCCAATTTAGCGCCCGATGTATCAGATGTACCGGTACGCCAAGTGCTAGAAGACGTGCAGCCATTGGCCGCCGCCGAACCCGCAGCTGGCCTGCCTGCCATAGCGCCCCTCATTTTGTACCGCAGCGACACCACCCGCTCCAACGACACCGCCGAAAGCCTTCTGCGCCGCTTGGGCGTAGTGGATGCGCCAGCGGCCGCCTTTATCCGCAAAGACGCTGCCGCGCGCGCTGCCCTGCTCAGCCGCCCGGGCCGCCTGGTAACGGCCGAGACCGATGGCAATAACCGCTTGACCAAGCTCAGCGCCCGCTGGACGCAAGAAGGCCTGGACACCTTTGAGCGCCTGGTGCTGGAAAAGTCCGCCACCGGCTTTGAGGCGCGCGTGGAGACCGCTCCCCTGGTGGCTGGCACGCGTTTGGCGGGCGGTGTGATTCGCTCGTCGCTGTTTGCGGCAACCGATGACGCGCGCATTCCTGACAGCGTGGCCACGCAAATTGCCGAGCTGTTTGCGGGCGATATTGACTTTTACCGGGCGCTGCGCAAGGGCGACCGCTTTAATGTGGTGTACGAAACCCTGCTGGCCGACAACGAGCCCGTGCGCTCGGGCCGCGTGGTAAGCGCCGAGTTTGTCAATGGCAGCAAAACCTACCAAGCGGTGTGGTTCCAGGAGCCGGGCAGCAAAGGCCAGTACTACACGCTAGAGGGCAACACCCTGCGTAAAGCCTTCTTGGCATCGCCACTGGAGTTCTCGCGCATTACCAGCGGTTTTGGTGGTCGCATCCACCCCATCTCCCACAGCTTTAAGAACCACAAAGGCGTGGACTACGCGGCCCCCACCGGCACAGCGGTACGCACTGTGGGTGATGGCGTGATTGAATTTGCCGGCGTGCAGCGCGGCTACGGCAACGTGATTGAAGTCAAGCACCGCGACGGCAAAAGCACCGTGTTTGCGCACCTGAGCCGCATGGACGTGACCAAAGGCCAGAAAGTGGAGCAAAGCGACGTGATTGGCGCCGTGGGCACCACCGGCTACAGCACCGGGCCGCACCTGCATTTTGAGTTCCGCATCAACGGCGAGCACCACGACCCCTTGACCATTGCCAGCGAAAACAATTCCATTCCACTCAGCCCCGCATCGCGCCCCGCGTTTAACCGCCTGGCCAGCGACATACGCCTGAAGCTGGCGGCTGCCGGCAGCATGGCCGTAGCGTCCGCGCAATAATTGGCTACGCCACGGCCATCCGCCTTTTAAAACTTTTACAGAACACAGCGGCGCACTTTAGGTGCGCCGTTTTTTTTGTGCGCCGCGCGCCTACCCATGCGCCGCCCGGCGTGTACCATTGCAGCCATGTCTGAGTTTTATATCGGTTTAATGTCGGGTACGTCGATGGACGGCGTAGATGGTGCTTTGGTCGATTTTTCCGGGTCAAAACCATCCGTAGCCCATGTAAATGGAGCACAACTAGCTCCTGAATTAAGAGCGGAGCTGCTGGCATTGAACAGCCCCGGCCACAACGAACTGCACCGCGCCGCCTTGGCCGCCAACGCCTTGGCCCGCAGCTATGCGCAGGTGGTGCGCGCCCTGCTTAAAGCCAGTGGTTTGTGCGCCCAAGACATACGCGCCATCGGCGCCCATGGCCAAACCCTGCGACACCAGCCCGGCCTGCACGACGATTTGGGCTACACCTTGCAGCTGAACAACCCTGCCTTGCTGGCCGAGCTGACCGGTATTGACGTGGTGGCCGATTTTCGCAGCCGCGACGTGGCCGCGGGCGGCCAAGGCGCGCCGCTGGCACCGTTTTTCCACCGTGCCTGGTTTGCGCCCGGCGCGGCAGCCAGTGGCAGCGCCGTGGGCGTGCTGAACATTGGCGGCATCAGCAACTTAAGCATTTTGCAAGCCGACGGCAGCACGCTGGGCTTTGACTGCGGCCCTGGCAACGCGCTGCTGGACATGTGGTGCCAGCTGCACACCGGCGCCGCCTACGACGACGGCGGCGCTTGGGGCGCCACGGGCGTGGTAAACCCGGCGTTACTGCAAGCCCTGTTGGCCGAGCCGTACTTTGCGCTAGAGCCGCCCAAGAGCACCGGGCGCGATCTGTTCAACCGTGCGTGGCTAGACAAACACCTAGCCGCCTTCAGCAGCGAAAAACCGCAAAATATACAAAAAACATTGCTTGAATTGACCGTTAGCCCAATAGAGCAAAGCATAAGCAGCTATGAAATACGTAGCAAAACAACAATTCAAGAACTTATTGTGTGCGGTGGTGGCGCGTTCAACGGTGACCTGATGCAGCGACTGCAAGCGCTGATGCCGCATTGCCAAGTAATGTCCAGCGCAGAGCGTGGCCTGCCGCCGCAAGACGTCGAGGCGACGGCCTTTGCCTGGCTAGCCAGGCAGACGGTATTGCGCCAGCCATTGCCACTTTCCAGCGTGACAGGCGCCAGTGGGCCGCGCGTGCTGGGCTGTGTTTATCCGGCTTAGGCTTTGTTGCAGTGTTTGGCTATGTTTGCTGGTCGTTTCGCCACTGCCTTGGTCACCTTGCAGCTAGGCAGGTGTCTTTGTGTTGTCTGCGTCGCCGCTGGCTCTATCCCCTTGCAGCGAAGCGTGTGCTGTGGCCATGCGCCCCGCTCGTAGGCCCCCTGCGGGGTGAGCATCTGCAGTACTCGCAATGGGGGAAAACGTCGAAACTCGCTGCGCTCAGACACCTACGTTTTCTGATCCCCATTGCTGCGTGCTTCGAGCCCTTAGCCCTGATTGGGGCGCGTGGTCATAGCACACGCTTCACTGCGAGTACGGGGTTGGTGGATGCGCTGCAGGTGAAAACGGGGAAGGGAACCGGGACAGAAACAGCCCGCACGCTGCGCTTTGTGCCTTTTGCGCTTTTTAACAGTGTTTTAGGCCATAAGCCCAATAGCATAGGGCACAAGCTGCTATTAAAATCATACTTATCGCAAACTCCACACGCGCTGATGCGCAACCGCAACCAAGCCTGGAGATACACCTCAGCCAAGTGAAAGCGCACTGCTGCGGCGCTGTGCAGTAGCC
>JAYUHM010000271.1:0-19852 GCA_043766985.1 Polaromonas sp. | reverse complement strand
TTCGTGCTGCCTATCCTGCACAAGCTGGCCATGAGCCGCAGTGCCACCAACAAGTTTGGCGGCATCGGCATCCGCGCCCTGGTGCTCACGCCCACGCGCGAACTCGCCGCGCAGGTGGAAGAGTCTGTGCGCGACTACGGCAAGCATTTGCAACTCAGCTCTACCGTGGTGTTCGGCGGCGTGGGCATCAACCCGCAAATCAACAATCTCAAGCGCGGCGTCGACATTTTGGTCGCCACCCCCGGCCGCCTGCTCGACCTGGCGGGCCAAGGCATGCTGGACTTGTCGCATGTGCAAATGTTTGTGCTCGACGAAGCTGACCGCATGCTGGACATGGGCTTTATCCACGACATTCGCAAGGTACTGCAAATGGTGCCTGCGCAAAAGCAGTCATTGCTGTTCTCGGCCACCTTTAGCGACGAGATTCGCCAACTGGCCCAGGGCTTGTTGAACAATCCTAAATCCATCCAAGTCACCCCCAGCAACACCACGGTGCAGCGCATCAGCCAGTCATGGCATTTGGTAGGCCGCGCTAAAAAGAAGGCCCTGCTGGCGCACATTATCCAAGAGCACAACTGGAGCCAGGTGCTGGTGTTTACGCGCACCAAGTTTGGCGCCAACCATGTGGCCGAGTTCTTGGAAAAGAACGGCATCAGCGCCATGGCGCTGCACGGCAACAAGAGCCAAGGTGCCCGCACGCAAGCGCTGGCCGGCTTTAAAAGCGGCGATATCCGTGCCCTGGTAGCTACTGATATTGCAGCACGCGGTATTGATATTGAAGACCTGCCGCACGTAGTGAACTACGAAATCCCCAACGTCAGCGAAGACTATGTGCACCGCATTGGCCGCACCGGCCGCGCAGGCAAAGAAGGCCAGGCGGTGAACCTGGTGAGCCTGGACGAAGAAGGCTTTTTGGCCGCGATTGAGGCCTTTACCCGCCAAGACATTCCGCGCAAGGACTATGCCGACTTTCTGCCTGACGCCGACGAGCGCGCAGAGCCGATTGCCATGGGTCGCCAAACCCTGTGGGGCGGCGCAGGCAAGCCGCCTAGCCGCGACGTGATGGCCGCAGCCGCTAAGAATGCGCGCCGCGAGATGACTGACCGCGTGCGCGAAAAGCGCTCTACTGAAGGCGGCGGCAATGGCCGCGGCCCTGCCGGCGGTGGCCGAGGCCCCGCTGGTGGTGGACGCGGCCCAGCGGGCGGCGGACGTGGCCGAGTTGCGGGCGGCGGACAAGGCCAAGGCAATGGCGGCGTAGAGCGCAACCACAACGGTGGCGGCAACTTTAACAACCAGGGCCCACGCGGCCCAGCGCATGCACCCCGTGGCCCCCGCGCACCTTACCCACAACAAGACGGTTTTAACCAAGGCGCACCGCAAGAGCGCATGGCCCAGGAAGGTCAACGTGAGGAAGGCGATTTTGCCGACCCACGCGAGCGCCAGCACCTGCAACGCGACGGTCTGCACCTGCAGTCCCGCGCATTGAGCGACGGCCGTGGCCGCAATGGCGGCAACCGTAGCCAAGGTGGCGGCATGGGTGGTGGCGCACAGCCCGATCCATTGCGCACCAGTATCGACGGCATGGGCGGCCGCGGCCGCAGTGGCGGCGGCGGTGGTGGTGGACGTAACGCGGGCGGCGGTCAACGCTCCGGCGGTGGCGGTGGTTATGGTGGCGGCGGCGGTGGTGGCGGCGGCATGGGTGGACGCGGTCGCACTGGCGGCGGTGGCGGCCAAGGCGGTGGCCAACGTGGCCCAGCGCGCACCTCGGGCGGCGGCTATTAAAGCAGCGCCCCGCACGCGCAGGCGCCTTTCACCTGTGTTGTGCAACCTCATTTAAACGCCCTTCGGGGCGTTTTTTGTTGTCCGCGCTACACTGCAAAGCATGACGAACACCACCACACCCTCACGCACCGCCCTGCTCGCCGGTAGCACGGGCTTAGTTGGCCGCGAACTGCTTAAACTGTTGCTGGCAGACAGCCACTACAGCGCCGTGCACTGCGTAGGCCGCAGGGCGCCACCGGTCTCGCACCCCAAGCTGGTGGCGCATATCGTCAACGCCATGACCGATGCGGCGCAGCTGCGCGCCTTTCCGGTCGTAGACGACGTGTACATTGCCCTGGGTACCACCATCAAGGTGGCGGGCAGTCAAACGGCGTTCAAAGCCATAGATTACGAGGCTGTAGTGGCCTTAGCCCAATCAAATATAGCACGAGCAGCTACACAATCAGTAGCAAATGGTATGCGCATTGGCGTTGTCAGTGCTATGGGGGCAGATGCCAAATCGGGTATTTTTTACAACCGCACCAAAGGCGAGATGGAGGCGGCTATCAGCCAGCTGGGCTACGCCAGCGTTAACTTTGCGCGGCCCAGCATGTTGGCTGGCGACCGCGCGTCGTTGGCCCAGGCGGCGCGCCCCGGCGAGCAAATTGGCCTGAAGCTGATGGGCGCAATTAACTTTCTGATACCGGCCAACTACCAGGCCATTGATGCGGCTGACGTAGCGGCTGCGCTGCACCGCATGGTCAGCGCGGGCCAAAGCGGCGTGCGTATTGCGCTGTCGGGCCAGCTGCGGGAATTGGCGCGCTAGCACCAGCCTGGGGCGTGGGGCGTGAGGTGTGGGCTTAGGTGATAAGCTAGCAACTGCACTTCAGGAGCTGCTATGTCGTCTGCGCCGCCCAACAACCAAGCCCCCAGCAACGTCACCACCCTCGTGGCCGCTACCGCCAACCTGCTGAACCTGGCCAACCCGGGCCGCGTGTTTTATGACAACCAAGAGGTGTACAGCCAGCGCGAGTTTGAACGCAAGATCGACTGGCTGGGCGGACGCATAGCAGCGTTGAACGCCGACATATTGGCCGTGCAGGAAGTGTGGGACGACGCCGCGCTGAAGGCCGCCGTACACCGCAGCGGCCTGCGCTATAGCACTATTGCCGTGCCGGGCGCCGAGAACAACGAGACCAACAACGGCGCGGTGCACACGCCGCGGGTTGGCATGGTTACCCGCCTTGACGTGGAAAATATCCAGTCCATCACCCAGTACCCCGACAACATGCGCATCCAGGTGCCCGAGCTGGGGGAGTACAGCCAGTTTGAGCGCCCGCCCCTCTTGGCCACCCTGCGCATGAAGCATGGCCAGCGCGTGCATGTGCTGACGGCGCACCTTAAAAGCAAACGCCCCAAGTTTTTGCAAGACGCCCAAGGCACGGTGATAGAAGACCGCGACGACGACAAAATCACCGCGCGCGCCACCCTGCGCAGCCTGATGCTGCGCGGCGCCGAGGCCGTGGCCCTGCGTAACATTGTGGTAGACCTGCTGCACCGCACGCACGAGCCATTGATTTTGATGGGCGACTTTAACGACGGCCCGCACAGCGTGACCACGCAAATCATTGCCGCCACCGGCGAGGTAGCCTACGACAAAGGCGCGCGCGACACCGCCTTGTTTAACGCCTACGAAGTGCAAGGCGAGATGGCCTTGAAACGCGACGTCGCCTACAGCCATATTCACCAAGGCTACCCCGAGGTGTTGGACCAGATTTTTGTCAGTGAAGAGTTCCTCTACAACAGCCGCAACAGCATAGGCGACGTGCGCCGCGTGGACTACTTTAACGACCACCTGCAAGAAGGCAAAGACCGCAGCCGCTCAGACCACGGCTTTGTGCGGGCGGTGATGCGGGTGCGCTTGCCCGAGGCATAAAACACTACTGTTTTTATAGCACCTTGTGCCCTGTTCTGTTGGGCTTAGGGCCTAAAACACCCATAATTCAAGGCTACCAGCTCACGACCGCTTCAAGCTGTGGTTTTTGAGCGGCAAGTCGCGTATGCGTTTGCCGGTCGCCGCAAAAATCGCGTTCAACACTGCAGGCGCGGCCACGGCAATCGTCGGTTCACCCACGCCGCCCCAAAAGCCACCCGATGGCATAACAATGCTTTCCACTGCGGGCATGTCGGCCATGCGGATGGCGTTATAGGTACTGAAGTTTTCCTGCTCCATCTTGCCGCCTTTGACGGTGCACTCTTGGAAGAAGGCTGCCGACAGGCCGTAGGCGAATGAGCCTTCAATTTGCGCCTCGATCTGCTGCGGGTTCACCGCGTGGCCGCTGTCGGTGGCGGCGACGATGCGGTGCACTTTGACCTCGCCGTCTTTGCTCACCGACACCTCGGCGCAAGCGGCCACATAGCTGCCAAAGCCGTGGGTTTGCGCCAGGCCCCGGAACACGCCAGGGGCCGCCGGTGTGCCCCAGCCGCCTTTGTCGGCTACGGCATTGAGCACGGCCAGCGCCTTGGGCATATTGGTCAGCAGTTTGCGACGCAACGCCAATGGGTCTTGCTTGGTCTCGTACGCAATTTCGTCGAGAAAGCATTCCACGTAAATGGCGTTTTGGTTCAGGTTCACCCCGCGCCAAAAGCCTACCGGCACATTCGGGTTGCGAATGGCGTGTTCGATCAACAGATTGGGAATGGTGTAGGTGAACTGCGCCTCGGGGCTGGGTGGGTTCAGGCCCTGGAAGGCGACAGGGTCTTTGTAGTTAATGATGTTGAGCGGCGCTACCTGCGACAAGATGGACTGCCCGGCAATGCGCATGTGCAGCGCGGTGATATTGCCCTGCGCGTCCAGCCCGGCCGTCATTTTGCATTGCGAGGTAGGGTGGAACTTGCCGTGCAGCATGTCTTCTTCGCGCGAGTAGATCAGCTTGATGGGCACCCCTGGCATTTCTTTGGCGATGGCTACGGCCTGGCGCACATAGTCGGTCATACCGCGGCGGCCAAAGCCACCGCCCAGGTGGATTTTGTACACATCACACTGCGACTGCTGCAGCCCGGCGGCCTCGGCTGTTGCCGCTAGCGCGGCCTCGCCGTTTTGTGTGGGTGCCCACACCTCGCAGCGCTGAGGGGTGTAGCGCGCCGTAGCATTCATGGTCTCCATGCAGGCGTGGTTTTGGTGCGGGTAGCTGTAGATGGCCTCAATCTTTTTGGTAGCGCCTGCCATGGCCGTTTTGATGTCGCCGTTTTGGTTGCCCATCGCGGCCTCGGGCGCGTCCAGCGCCGCGCGCATCACCTTGGCAAACTCTGCGCTGCTTTGTTTGTCGTGCTCACCGTTGTCCCATTCAATCGGCATGGCGTTCAGCGCAGCCTGGGCGCGCCACCAGGTGTCGGCAATCACCGCCACCGCCGTGTCACCTACCTTCACCACTTTTTTCACACCGGGTTTGTTGGCAATCGCGGCGGCGTCAAACGACTTGACCTTGCCGCCAAACACGGGGCAGTCTTTGATGGCGGCGTTCAGCATGCCGGGCAGCTTCAGGTCCATGCCGTAGATTTGCGCGCCGGTGGTTTTGTCCACCGTGTCCAGCCGCGCCAGGCGCTTGCCGGCCAGCTTCCAGTCTTTCGGGTCTTTCAGCGTCACGCTCGCGGCTGGCGGCGGGGCAAGCTTGCCAGCGGCAATGGCCACGCTGCCGTAGCTTACGGTGCGGCCCGTGGGCTTGTGGGTAATCACGCTGCTGGCCGCGCTGCATTCGGCCACGGGCACCTTCCATTGGTCTGCGGCGGCTTGCACCAGCATCATGCGCGCGGCAGCGCCGCCTTTGCGCACGTAGTCGTTGCTCTGGCGAATGCCCTGGCTGCCGCCGGTGCCAAAGTTGCCCCACACGCGGTCACGCGCCAGGTTGGTGGCAGGGGTGGGGTATTCAGCGCTCACCTTGGCCCAGTTGGCATCCAGCTCTTCGGCCACCAGCTGCGACAAACCCGTCAACGTGCCCTGCCCCATCTCAGAGCGTGCAATGCGAATGATGATGCTGTCATCGGGTTGCACTACCACCCAGGCATTCACCTCGCTAGGCGGCGTCTGCGCATTGGCATCACTGGCAAACGGAATGTGGAAGGCGAATGTCAACCCGCCTGCAACTGCGGCCGAGCTGCCAATAAAACGGCGGCGAGATACACCGGAACTTTTTGCATTGCGGCGAGTGGCCAGTGCGTCGGCCTGGGCAGGCTGTGTCTGTGCGCAAGGCAGAAGGTCAATATGTTGGTTCATGTCCGTCCCCTTAGGTGGTGGTGCCGTCGGCATGTTGGATATTCAACGCTGCTGCTTTGGTGTCGCCCCCATTAGCCACCACCTTGATGGCCGCGCGAATGCGGTTGTAGGTGCCGCAGCGGCAGATGTTGGTGATGGCCGCGTCAATGTCGGCGTCGGTTGGCTTCGGCTTTTCTTTCAGCAAGGCCACCGTCGCCATGATCATTCCGCTTTGGCAAAACCCGCACTGCGGCACATCCAGCGCCGCCCAGGCCTTTTGCACCGGGTGCGATCCGTTGGGCGACAGCCCCTCAATCGTCATGATCTTCTCGTTAGCACCCACGGTAGACGCAGGCCGCACGCAAGAGCGCGTGGGCACGCCGTCAATATGCACCGTGCAAGCACCACAGGCCGCAATGCCGCAGCCATACTTAGAACCCGTCAACCCCAGCTGCTCGCGCAGCACCCACAGCAGCGGCGTATCGGCTTCCGCCTCAAAGGTGCGCACAGCGCCGTTCACATTAAGTTGTGCCATGGATAGTCTCCTCTTTTGCAGGCGATGGATTGAAAATTAAAGCAACAATCATCTTACGGCAGGTGGCAATTTTTTGCTACCGCAGCTGTCGCCATGGGGGCGTGTCTCGACTACGGGTTTGTACGGGCGATTGGGCGTAGTCACTTGGCTTGTGAATTGAGTCGCTCTTATTTTTATAGCTTCTTGTGCCATGTTCTATTTGGCCAAGCGCTTGTTTTAGCATTATTTCAAGCAATTTAACCCCATCCACCCCATTCGTTCGTTTCAATCTCCATCACATTCAAACAGGAGTAAGGTGATGAAGAAAGAATTTGTTTTATGCGTTTTGGCGGCGGCGGCTACTTGGGGCACCAGTGCCTTGGCTATTGGCAGACTGGCAGACGTGACGGTGACGGACCGCAGCACGGGCGCTACGCTGCCGGTGCACTACTACCGTGGCGAGTACTGGGTAGCTGGGGTGCCGGGGGCTAAATATGCGATTGATATTCGCAATGCGTCGGGCGCGCGCGTGTTGGCGGTAACCTCAGTAGACGGGGTGAACGTGGTGAGCGGTGAGACGGCCAGCGTGGCGCAGACGGGCTATGTGTTTAGCGCCTGGCAGCGCTACGGCATTACCGGCTGGCGCAAAAGCAATACCGACGTGGCGGCATTTGAATTTACTGCTTCGCCCAACAGCTATGCCGAGCGCACGGGCCGACCGCGCGATGTGGGGGTGATTGGCGTAGCGCTGTTTCGGGAACGTGCGCCGGTGGTGCAACCCGTGGCGCCCTACCCTTACCATTCGCGCCGCGATGGCCGCTTGGAGTCAGATTCAGCACCCTCGGCTGCCGCGCCTGCGCCTACAGCACCCCCAGCGCCCGCAAGCCAGGCCGATGCCAGCGCCGGGCTGCACGGCATGGCAGACAAGTCCACCGCAGAATCCGCTGCGCTCGCCGCACGGCAAGAGCGTGAATCACCCGACGCCAGCATGGCCAAGCGCGCCGCACCGCAGGCCGCGCCCAAGCTGGGCACGGGCCATGGCGAACGCGAAACCTCTTACGTGAGCAACACGGCGTTTGAACGCGAGAGCAGCGCACCCAACGAGGTGATTCGCATTCGCTACGACAGCCGCGAGAACCTGGTGGCCATGGGCGTGATACCGCAGTACCGCGCGCCGCAACCACAGCCTAACGCCTTCCCTGACAGCCCGGTGGGCTTTGTGCCCGACCCTCCTCAATGGCGATGAGCCCCCACGCTTGTCACTGCGTGTACTGCGCTGCCCCCCGAGGGGGCGCTCGCTTGCTTGGGGCGGCCCTGCGCAGCGCGAAGAGGTGCCGGCTGATGCACAATGGCGTGCATGCAAGATGGCGTTGACCTTACTGCCCCGACCGACGAGGCCCTGATGCTGCATTACGCGCAGGGCCAGGTAGCGGCTTTCAATACCTTGTATGTACGCCACGAGCTAAGCATGTGGCGCTATATTTACCGCAGCGTACAGAACCACGCTACGGCTGACGAGCTGATGCAAGAAGTGTGGTTTGCCGTAGCCCGCGCGGCCGGCAGCTACGAGCCGCAGCGGAGAGGCGCCAAATGGAAAACCTGGGCCTTCACCATGGCGCATAACCGCATCGTAGACCACTGGCGCACTTTGAAAATGCACACCAGCATTGACGCGGAAGATGACGAGGCCATTCAGCTGCGCGCGCAGTTGATAGCCGACTCGGGCTTTGGCCCGGTGCGACAGATAGAGTCGCGCGAGCAGGCGCGGGCGCTGATAGCCGAAGTAGAGAGCCTGCCCGCCGATCAACGCGAGGCGTTTTTGTTGCAAGCAGAGGGGGATATGAGCGTGGAAGAGATTGCTGCGTGCCTGGGCGTCAATTTTGAGGCGGCCAAGAGCCGCCTGCGCTACGCGCGTAGCAAGCTCAAAACCCTGTTAGCTGAATTTGCCGAGGCCAGTGTATGACGCAAGACAAAAAAGCTACCGCGCCCACCGACGCCCTGCTAGCGCGCTACCACGCTGCCCAGGCGGCGCTGGATGCGCCAGAGGCTAGCGGCCCCTCGGCGCAGGCGCGCGCCAACATTTTGGACCACGCTGCAAAGGTTGCTGCAAATTCAGTAGCTGCTCATGCTATTAATAAAAGGGCTGGCAGCCCATTGGATACTCAAACACCTTCTGCTAACGACAGCCAGTGGAAAATTCGCGCACTGGCTACTGTGGCTATTTTTGGCCTCACCAGTTTGCTGCTGCTCCAGTGGGATCGCGGTACGCCGCAAGAAAATGAGGTGGCTTTCCGTACGGCTTGGCCGCCTGCTGCTGCGCCTGCCCCTGCGCCAGCAGCTACGGCTACTGCAGAGGCACCAACTGCGGCAACACCAGTTGATAAATCGGATGCGTCCGCCAAGGCCGTGCCTCCAAGTGGCAAACTAGCTGCACCAGCCCCCTTGCCCCCTGCAGCACCTTCAGTGGCGGCAGCACCCGCTCCTGCTCCAGCGTCCCCCGCAGCCCCGTCAATAGCAGCTACTGCACCTCCAGCACCAGCCCCCGCCGCCGCTCCCGCCATGCGTGCGGCACCTGCTGCCAAAGCCCAGACCTATGGCGCTGCGCAAAGCACGCTGCGCGAAGATGCGCCAGAGGCTACGGCTCGCCTGAAGAAATCTGAATCATCGGCCGAAAATTCCACGATGGCAGACGCCAGTGCTGCGCCAGCAGGACGCGCTGCATCAGCTAACTTGGCTTTGTTTGCAGCCATCCGCAGTGCAGACGCCGCGGCCGTGCAGCAGGCACTGGCCAATGGCGCAGACAAGAACGCCAAAAGCAATGGCCTACCTGCCATCACGCTGTGTGTACAAAGCGGCAAACTCAACTTGGTGCAGCTACTGGCTACAGCGGGTGCCGACGTGAACGCGCCGGATACGCAAGGCATTACGCCGCTGGCGCATGCGCGCGCGCGCGGGTTCGATGCGATTGTCGATGCGCTGCTGGGCCTGGGCGCGAAGTAAACAGCGTTTACTTGCTGGGCGCTTGTGCGGGCGTTGAGAGGCGTACCGTGACCAAACCCACGCCGCCCAGCACCACAGCCGAGCACAGCAACAGCCGCAGCGTGAGGCTCTCACCCAGTAACAGCCCGCCCAGCGCGGCGATGACGGGCACGCTGAGCTGCAAGGTAGCCGCCTGCGTAGGCGTGATGCGCGGCAACACGGCATACCACACCACGTAGCCTGCGCCCGACGCGAGTGCGCCCGATAAACAGGCATACAGCGCGCCGCGTACATCCCATGACAGCGCTGGCACGGTCGCCAAGCTGAGCAGCAGCGCAGGTACCACCGCCAAGCGAAAGTTGCCCGCCGTAGTCAGCAGTGCGTCGGTAGCCAATTTACCGCGCAGCGAATACACCGCCCACGCCATGCCCGCCAACACCATCAGCACGGCGTTAGCCATTGGCGGTGCAGCAACGTTGGGCAGCAACAAAAATACCAAGCCACCCAAGGCCAGTGCCATGCCCAGCCACTGGCGAATACTTAAACGCTCGCCCTTGGCCAGGCCCACCGCCGTCATGCTCATCTGCACCGCGCCAAACAACACCAAAGCTCCCGTCGCCGCAGAGAGGCCCACATAGGCGAATGAAAACGCAGCGGCATAGACCCACAGGGCCATGGCGGACAGCCAACTGCTATGGCCTGAAGAATTAGTTTGGATACTTTTTAACCGACGTCGGTAAGCCAGCAAGCACCACAAAAATATGGCGCCTGACAGGATGCGCACCGTCGTAAAACTGGCAGGGTCTATAGCGGTACTTTTGAGTGCCGCACGGCACAGCAACGAGTTACCCGCAAATGCAAATAGCGCAAAGGCGATGCGCAACACTAACGACTGCGTAGCGCGCACCAACAGGGTTTGCGTGCGGCTCACAAGCCAGGCCAGGTTCATGCACGCACAAACACGGTCACTAATGGCACGCTGCCCACTTGGCGGCTCCAGTGCCCGTGCACTTTGGCATCAAAACTGGCATCGGGAGGCAGCAGGTCTACTGAATAAAAATGCTCGCCTGGTGCAAACACGCGTGAGCTGCCGTCTTGCAAACCAATTTCCATATAGCCTTCGAGAATAAACACCCACTGCGGCGTAACCGAGCAATGAAACTGGCTGCGAAAACCCACCGGGCTGTGGCGCAATTGCAGTCCGCCGGAAGGCATGAGGGTGGACAACATGGCTTGCGGCGTACCCTCGTTCAATGCCAACGGCTCCTCGCGAAACTTGGCGCGGCCGTCGGTGTCGGTGAAGAGGGTTGTTTTGGTGAAGGTGGTCATGGGAGTTCGGTCAGGTTCTAATGCGGGGAATTTTTTGAACGCAGAGGGCGCGAAGGTTGCGCGAAGGGCGCAAAAGGAATACAAAAGAAGATAAAAATGAAAAGAAAATTAAGAAAAGCGTTAGTATTCTTCTTTAAAACGTTAGTGCCGGATCAAATGAAATTAAAACTTTTAACGACTGGCTCTTGTCGCCCGCCAGTTTAAACGCCTCGACGGCGGAGTCAAAGGGCAGGATGCGGGTGATGACGGGTTTACCGTTGATCAAACCCTGGTTGAGGAAGGTTACCGCGTTGGCAAACTCGGGATGAAAACGGAAGGTGCCGCGCAGGTCGACTTCTTTGGCGACGATCTGGTTCATCGGCAGGCTCATATCGCCCCCCAGGCCCACCACCACCATCACGCCTTGTGGGGCAATCACGTCCAGTGCGCTGCGCAGGGCGCGCTCGTTGCCCGAGCATTCAAACACGGCCTGGAACTGGCCTTTGTCCAGCATGTATTTGTCCAGCGCGCGCGGATGCGTGGCGATGTTGATCATCTCGTCTGCGCCCATTTGGCGGGCGCAGTCCAGCGGCATATCGGCTACGTCCACCGCCACAATGCGCGCGGCGCCAGCGCGGCGCAAGCCACCGATCAGCAGCGAACCAATCGGCCCACAACCCGTCACCAGTACCTGCTTGCCAAACACACCTCCGGCGCGGTTAATGGCGTGCAGGCCCACCGACAGTGGCTCGGCCAAGGCTGCCTCGGACAGACTTAGATGGTCGGCCACCGCATGCGCCTGGTGTTGCTCTATCACCAGGCTGTCTCTGAAGCCGCCTTGAATGTGGGGAAAAGGCATGGCGCTGCCGTAGAAGCGCATGGACAAGCAATGCTGTTGCTGCCCTAGCTGGCAAAAGCGGCAGCTGCCGCAAGGGCGGGACGGCGAGATGGCGATGCGCTGGCCTGCCGTGTGCGTCTTCACGTCAGCACCCACCTCTTCCACCACACCCGATATTTCGTGGCCCAGCGCCATCGGCTGCTTGATACGCACCGCACCAAAACCACCGTGCTGGTAGTAGTGCAGGTCAGACCCGCAAATACCACCAAAAGCTACTCGCACACGTAACTGGCGTGGGCCCAATACCGGCGGGTCATCAGCAGCATCGGGTTGTAAATATTCCAAACGCAAATCGAGCGCACCGTGGCACACCAAGGTGCGGATACGGCGCTGCGCAGGGTCAAGAGTAGGGTCGGTCATAAACAAAAACTACAGGGTTGCCGTTACGCCACCATCGACATACAAAATATGGCCGTTCACAAATTTAGATGCATCGCTGGCCAAGAATACAGCCGCTCCGGCCAGGTCTTCCACGTCGCCCCAGCGGCGACTCGGTGTACGGTTGATCAGCCAACTGCTGAAGGTTTCGTCGGCCACCAGCTTGGCGTTGAGTTCGGTTTTAAAGTAGCCTGGCCCAATACCATTAACGTTGATGCCGTGCGGCCCCAGGTCAATCGCCATGCCCTTGGTGAGCATTTTGACCGCACCCTTGCTGGCGGTGTAGGGCGCAATGCCAGGGCGACCCAGCTCGCTTTGCACTGAGCAGATGTTGATAATGCGGCCACGCTTGCGCACAATCATCTTGCGCGCCACGGCCTGGCCCACAAAATATACGCTGTCCAGGTTGGTGCGCATCAGTTCGTGCCAGTCGGCCTCTACAAAGTCGGCAAACGGCGCGCGGCGCTGGATACCGGCGTTGTTGATCAAAATCTCGATAGGGCCGATGCCCGCTTCAATCGCATCGACTGCTTTTACCACTTGTGCAGACTCGGTTACATCAAACACCTGGGTATGCACCTGCAGGCCTTCGCTGCGCAACGCAGTAGCTGCCGCTTCGCAGGTGGCTGCGCTGCGGCCATTGAGCACCACGGTAGCGCCGGCCTGCCCCAGGCCGCGTGCCAGCGCAAGGCCTATGCCCGCAGACGAGCCAGTGACAAGGGCGATGCGCCCATCCAGTCGAAATGTAGTTTCAATACCCATGGTGTTTTATCAGTATTAAGTGAATGCTTCGGCAAACGCAGCATGAACGGAGTAAGGGCGCGGTTGCGCACCAGATCGCCAGCACATGCTCAGTTCAACCGGGCGCCAGCGCCCACCTCAAACACATGCGCCTTGGCAGGCTCCACGGCCAAATGCACGGTTTGGTCAGGCTGCACATTGGTACGGCCATGCATTACTACAACCATCTGGCTGTTGCCCACCTGCAGCAGCAGCTCGGTCTCGGCTCCGGTGGGTTCTACCACCACCACGGTGGCGGCAATGCCCTGCCCGGTCGTCGACAAAGTGATGTCGGTTGGGCGAATGCCGTAGTGCACGGCCTGGCCATCGGTACCCTTGGGTACACCGTGCAGTGGCCAGCGCCGCTCTTGCGCTTCCACCCAGGCCTGGTCGCCCGCGATGCGCAGCGTGCCGCCCAGCGTGTTCATGGCCGGCGAGCCAATAAATTGCGCCACAAATAAGTTTTTCGGGTGGTCAAATAATTCAAGCGGCGTGCCAATCTGCTCGACGATGCCATCGTGCATCACCACAATGCGGTCGGCCATGGTCATGGCCTCGATCTGGTCGTGCGTCACGTACACGGTGGTGGTTTTCAGGCGCTGGTGCAGGGCCTTGATCTCGGCGCGCATGGCCACCCGCAGCTTCGCGTCCAGGTTGGACAGTGGCTCGTCAAACAAAAACACTTTGGGGTCGCGCACAATCGCCCGGCCCATGGCCACGCGCTGGCGCTGGCCGCCAGACAGCTCGCGGGGAAAGCGCTCCAGCAGCACATCCAGGTTCAAAATCTTGGCGGCCTTCATCACCCGTTCGTCGGTCAATTCTTGGTCGGCTTTGCGCAGCTTCAAGCTAAAAGCCAGGTTTTCGCGCACTGTCATGTGCGGGTACAGGGCGTAGCTCTGGAACACCATGGCAATGTCGCGGTCTTTGGACTCGACCTCGTTCACCACACGGCCGTCAATGGCTATCTCGCCATCGGTAATTTCTTCCAAGCCGGCCAGCATGCGCAGCAAGGTAGATTTGCCGCACCCCGAAGGCCCCACCAGCACCACAAACTCGCCATCGGCAATATCAAAGCTGATGCCGTGGATGATTTTGGTTTTGCCAAACGATTTTTGAATATTGCGAAATGAAAGCGATGCCATTTGTTGATCCTGATAAGGCCTTTTTCAAACTAACTCTTCACAGCGCCTGCCGTCAAGCCGGTCACCATGTAGCGCTTAAAGGCGTAGTAAATGGCGGCTGGTGGCAAGGCGTAGATCAAGCCGGTGGTCATCAGCAGCTCCCAGGGTGAATCGTCTGCCGATAAAAAGTTGCCGAGAGCGACTGACAGCGTGACGCTCTTGTCGTTCGACAGCAGCAAGAACGCGTAGAGATATTCGTTCCATGCCAGCAGCAATGAATAGGTGCCCACCGCCACCAGCGAGGGCACCATCAGCGGCAAATACACCAGGCGAAAAAGTTGCAACGGCGTGGCACCGTCCATGCGCGCGGCTTCGTCCAGCTCTAGCGGCAGCTTGTCAGACGCCTGCTTGAGCACCCAAATGCAATACGGCGAGGCAATCGTCACCATCGCCAATATCAAAGCCCACTGGGTGTTGATAATGCCGTACAGCCCCATGGTTTTGTACATGGGCACGGCCAAAAACGCGGCTGGAATAAAGTAGGTAAACAGCGCCATGTTCATCACGGTGCGGCCGCCGGGCACGCGCAGGCGGCTGATGGCAAAGGCGGCTGTAGTGGCAATGAACAGGGTGAGGGCACCCACGGCAAAAGCAATGATGAACGAGTTGCCCATCTGCACCCAAAAATGGTCCAGGTAAAAATGCTTTTGCCCGAAGACAAATGAAAAGTTACTCAGCGTAGGGTCTTTAGGCCACAAGCGCCCAGACGTGGCCGAGTCTTTGCTGGAGATAGCGAACAAGAACATGTGGTAAATCGGAATCAGCGTCCATACCAGCACCGGAATACCAATCAGCAGCAGGCGCGCCTCGGTCGACACCTTGCGCCACGACCATCTTTTGGAACTGATCATTTGGACAACCGCTTCATCATGAAGTACACCAAGGGCAGCACCAGGGGCATCGCCACCACGATAGAGGCCATCGACAAGTCCACTTGATCCAGGCGCAGGTAACGGATGCCCAGTGTGGCCAGCACATGCGTTAAATCTGCCGGGCCACCGCCCGTGAGCAGGTACACACTGTTGAAGTCGCCCAGTGTCCAGATCATCGACAGGATGGTCGACGTGAGGTACATGGTGCGCATCGACGGCCAGGTGATGAACTTGAATTTTTGCCAGCGCGTGGCACCGTCCACCGACGCGGCTTCATACTGCTCCGCGGGAATCGCCAAGCGCGCAGCCACCAAGATCAACGTCCAAAACGGCAGCGACTTCCAGATATGCATCACCATCGACAGGGAAAGCGCCAACGTTGGGTCGTTCAGCCAGTTCGGGCCGTCCAAGCCGGTGAGTTTAAAAATGGTGGTGTTGATGACGCCCCACTCCGGGTTGAGCATGAAGCGCACCGACAAAATAGTCGGAATGGAAGGCACTGCCCAGGGCAGAATGAACAGCGCTGACAGCCATTTGATCCACCAGCGGGTTTGCACAAAAAACCCGCTTAAAAACAGGGCCAGCCCCATTTTGATATTGATCGCCACTACCAAAAACACGATGGTGTTGATGATGGTGCGAAAGAAGATGGGGTCTTCAAACAGTTTGACATAGCTTTGGGGGTGGCGCGCCAACCACAAGCCATACCCCACCGGGTACAGCACAAAGACAAAAAAGACCAGCAGATAGGGAATCACAAACATACGCCCCCAGAACTGGTAAGAGTTCTGGGAGGGTTGGGTCTGCGCCAGTGGCAGAGTGGTCATAGCTGGGTCACCATCTTCTGCTTGGTTTGTCGATTAACGTGCGACGGTTTTGATACGCTCGATCATCTCGTCGACCGCTTTCTCGGTAGCCCATTTTTCGCTGACGACACGGTTCATGGCCTTGGCCCAAACGTTCTCGTTGTTCAGCACCGTGAACTTGTAGTTCTTGGTGAATTCAAAGTTAACCGTGCCTGCAGCGTACTGGTCACGTACCGAGCGGCGATGCGGATCAGCATTCCAGAAGCTGCTGGCCTGCCCCGCTTTGGTCACAGGGAACCAGCGACCCAAAGAGCCTTCCACATACGGCATGAGGTTCTCTTCTTGCATGAGGAAGCTGACGAACTCTTTGGCGCGTACTTTGTTTTTAGCCTCTTTGAAAATCACACCGGTTTTGACAGCCGAGCGATACACCATCTTGCTGCCATCAGGCTTGCTGGGAAAGCCCGCCGTCATGATGTTTTTCTCATAGTTGTTTTTGGCTGTGGCGCGTTGCTCAGGCGTCAGCGCTGCATTGTTCGCATCGTCCAGCCACTTGGCCGCAATCGATATGGTGGCGTTGTGGGTCATCAGCGTGGTCTTGTTGTGGAAGGCGACGTTGTTGTCCGGGTCTTTCCAGCTGGTGGACGACGGTGGGGTGCAGCCGCGTGTGTACAGGCCGGTGTAGTCGTTCATTGCGGCGATCAAGCCTGCGCGTGTTTTAGGGTCGTCCACCAAGAGCTTGCCAGAGTCGCTGACCATCTGCACGTTATGCGCATCCGCGAAGGTCAGGAACGAGAAGAACGAATCGCTGGAATCCACGCCCATCGGGTTACCAATACCAAAGGTGCGGTTGCCCGACTTGGCACGGTGTGCACTTTGGGCTTTGTCGCACCAAAAGCTCCAATACTCTTTCCAGGTTTTTGGAATGTCGGCTTCGCTGATACCAGCGTCAGCCAGCATGTCGCGCCAGTACTCGATGTGCATGGTCTGCTGCTTCATCGGGAAGGCGTAGTAGGCACGTGTTTTGGCTTTGTCGTTGAACAGAAAGGTGGTTTCTACGGTTTGCGGCGCAAAGCGGGTACGAATGGGGTTGATGATGCTGCTCACGTCTTCCAGCTTGTCGTCAAACGCCCACTTGGCCGTCACCTGAAAGTCATACACGTCGGCATAGGCCACGTCGGGTGGCGTGCCAGAATCCAAGGCCGCGACCGTTTTGGGAATCATGTCCTGGATCGGATACTGCGAGAGTTCGATTTTGACGTTCTTGTGTTTGTCTTCGTATTTTTTAATCGCATCAAACAATGCCTTGTCTTCTTGCGGATAAAAACCCTTGACCCACCAGACGGTGAGTTTTTCTTGCGCCATCACTTGACTTGAGGCGATCAAGCCCGCTGCGAATAACGCAGCCGAGAGTACAGTTTTCAGTTTCATAGAAAGATTTCCTTCAGGTTGAAAAAAGCGGGGAACCAACCCTGTCATTTTGTATGAGAGGCCTTGCATTCGGGCACTGGCGTGCGTAGGGGTTTGCCCGCAAAATGCAAGGCTAGATTGTCAAAAGCCAGGTCGGCCATGGCATTGCGCGTTTGCGTGGTGGCACTGCCTATATGCGGCGTGAGCACCACTCTAGGGTTTGTACGCAGTGCCTCGGGCACGCGAGGTTCTGCCTCAAACACGTCCAGCCCTGCACCTGCAATCTCGCCGCGCTGCAGTGCCTCTATCAAGGCCTGCTCGTCTACTACCGAGCCCCGTGCCACGTTAATCAAATAGCCCTGCGGCCCCAGCGCTTTAAGCACCTGCGCATTGATAAGCTTGCGCGTTGCGGCACCGCCGGGCGTGATGACCACCAAAAAGTCTACCTGTGCGGCCAGTGCCTCTACGTTCGCCACATAGTTGAACGGCAGCGCAGGTTTGGCACTGCGCGCGGTGTAGCTCACCGGCATGTCAAAGGCCTGCGCACGGCGTGCAATGGTCTGGCCTATGCGCCCCATACCCACAATGCCCAGACGCGCGCCCGACATTTTGCGGCCCAAGGGCATGGGGCCTTGCAGCCACGCCTCGCTGCGCACATGTTGGTCGGCCTGTACGATGTTGCGCGACACCGCCAACATCAGGGCCAGCGCCAAATCGGCCACTTCGTCGTTCAGCACATCGGGCGTATGCGTGACCTTCGCGCCGTGGGCAATGGCGGCAGACACATCGACACCGTCGTAGCCCACGCCAAAAATAGACACCATTCGCAAAGCCGGTAGCTGCGCTATCAAGCTGGCAGGTACTTTGGACTCTCCGCCTCCGGCAATGGCTTGGATTTGGCCGCACACCGCTGCAAAGGCTGCAGGGTCGGTTTCGTGCAGTCGATCATGCACGGTATAAGTTTGCAGCAGTTTTTCCGTGTAATACGGTGAAAACTTGGCCACTTGCAGAATATGGGGTTTGGTCATGGTTTAAAAGTGGTGTGGGCGCTGGAATGTTTATGCGGCCCGCAACATGGATGCAGGCTGGTTCAATTTGGGCAAGCGGCGGCGCGATCCCAACACCTGTTCAATGTCGTCATGCGCGCCATCGATGAGCACCTGGATCGCTCTCTCGGCGCGCGCCGGGTTGCGTGCTATCACGGCATCCAGCACCTCGCGGTGCAAAGGCAGCGAATTGCGCGTACCGTCTTTGCGGCTGGTAGAAATCTCAAAACTGGTGCGTAGCAAGGCGCTCAAGGCTTTGCTCATTTGCACCAGCATGCGGTTGCGGCAGGCCTTGAGCAGGCCCTGGTGAAAGCGCAGATCAAAGGTCACGTAGTCGCCACCCTCTTCTACCGCGCGGCGCATGCCCTCAAAGGCGGCTTCAATCTCGGTAATGTCTTGCGGCGTGGCGCGCTCAGCGGCTAGCCGCACTGCTGCGGGCTCCACCACGCGGCGCAGGTCTTGCAGGTCGCGCAAAAATTCGGGCGTAAGGCCGGTTTTGCTCTGCCAGGTAATCACATCGGGGTCAAACCAGTTCCAGGCGTCGCTGGCCAGCACCCGCGTGCCAACCTTGGGCCCCGTGCTGACCAAACCCTTGGCTATCAGGGATTTAACTGCCTCGCGCACCACCGTGCGGCTTACGCCCAGCTCGGAGCACAGCATGGGTTCTGGCGGTAAGCTTGCACCCACGGCGTAGCGACCCGAGACGATGGCTTCGCCCAGCAGGTCGACCGTATTACCGTGCACGTTTTTTATCATGGTTTGTACTGATTCAGAAGTTGTCAATGGTATGACGATAATACCTTATACAAATTAGGACTAACCCGCATACACTGTGCTGGTGGGCTTACATTACCCAATTCAGAAGATTCAAAGGAACGCCATGACCATCAAAAAAAAACCCGAAGAGCTCCGCAGCCAGCAGTGGTTTGGCCGCGACGGCAAAGACGGCTTTATGTACCGCAGCTGGACCAAGGGCAAAGGCGTGCCACATGACCAGTTTGATGGCCGCCCCGTCATTGGCATCTGCAATACCTTCAGTGAACTCACCCCCTGCAACAGCCACTTTCGCACCCTGGCCGAGCAGGTGAAGATTGGCGTGTACGAGGCCGGCGGCTTTCCCCTGGAATTCCCCGTCATGAGCCTGGGCGAAACCCTGATGCGCCCCACTGCCATGCTGTACCGCAACCTGGCCAGTATGGACGTGGAAGAAAGCATCCGCGCCAACCCGATTGACGGCGTGGTGCTGCTGATGGGCTGCGACAAAACCACGCCCGCGCTGATGATGGGTGCGGCCAGCGTAGACCTGCCCACCATTGGTGTGAGTGGTGGCCCGATGCTGAGCGGCAAATGGCGCGGCAAAGAGCTGGGCTCGGGCACTGGCCTGTGGCAGATGAGTGAGCAGGTGCGCGCAGGTACGCTGAGCATTGAACACTTTAACGAGGCCGAAAGCTGCATGCACCGCAGCCACGGCCACTGCATGACCATGGGCACGGCATCAACGATGGCCAGCATGGTGGAAGCCCTGGGTCTCGGCCTGCCTGGCAACGCCGCTTACCCCGCGGTGGACGGCCGGCGCAACGTGCTGGCGCGAAATGCCGGCCGGCGCATCGTGGACATGGTGCACGAGGACCAGGTGTTGTCCGAGGTGCTGACGCGCAAGGCTTTCG
>JAYUHM010000270.1:0-2892 GCA_043766985.1 Polaromonas sp. | reverse complement strand
GCGATGTAGCTTGCAGTCATCTATCTATAACGCTCTACCCTCACCGCTGGTGGACTCGGTTGTGCTGGCTTCTGCCGCCCAGACTCCTAGCCCAATAGAGCATAGCACAAGCTGCTATTAAATTGAGAGTAAATGTCTGCTTAGTTAGCTTGGCTAGCTGACCCAGCCGGTCGGGTGCCTGAGCGGCGAGCCTCGCGCAACATAAACAGGTACAGGCCTTCTACCTTCTCACGCGCCCACGGTGTTTTGCGCAAAAATTTGAGGCTGGATGCAACGCTCGGGTCGCTGGTAAAGCAGCGCACCGGTATGCGCTGGCCTAGACCGTCCCAGCCATAGTGCTCCGCCAGCGCGGTAACGATGGCTTCCAGCGTAAGGCCATGCAGGGGATTGCGCGGCTGGTCAGGGGGAAGGTCGGTTGGCATGGTTAGCTCATTATGCCAATTTGCCAGGGCACAAACTCATAGTCGCCCAGGCCCAGCTTCTCGCTCTTGGACGCTTCACCTGAAGCCGTGCGCAAAAAGAGTTCAAAAATCTGCTGGCCCATCTCCTGCACCGACACGGTGCCGTCCAAAATCTCGCCGCAGTTGATGTCCATGTCTTCTTGTAGCTTGTGAAACATGGGACTGTTGGTGGCCAGTTTGATACAGGGGGCGGGCTTGGAGCCAAACATGGAGCCGCGCCCGGTGGTAAAGGCAATCAGGTTGGCCCCGCCTGCAATTTGCCCGGTGGCCGACACCGGGTCAAATCCGGGGGTGTCCATAAAGACAAAGCCTTTGGCGGTGACGGGTTCGGCGTATTTGTACACCTCCATCAGCGGGCCGGTGCCGCCTTTCATGGACGAGCCGAGGGACTTTTCAAAGATGTTGGCCAGGCCGCCAATCTGGTTGCCGGGGCTGACCTGGCCGTTGATCTGTACGTCGCGGCCCACCGAGTAAACATCCTTCCACCAGCGGATGCGTTCGATGAGTTTTTTGCCAATGTCTACCGTGGCGGCGCGGCGGGTGAGGGTGTGCTCTACGCCGTAAATCTCGGGCGTTTCCGACAAGATGCCGGTGCCGCCGTGGCGCGCCAGTATGTCTACCGCTGCGCCCAGCGCCGGGTTGGCGGTGATGGATGAAAAACCATCAGAGCCACCGCATTGCAAGCCCACACTCAGGTGGCTGGCTGACACCGTCTCACGGCATGCTTTGTTGGCCTCGGGCAGTAGCGCCTTGACGGCCTCAATGCCCGCGGCAATCGTCTGGCGTGTGCCGCCGCTTTCTTGCATGATGAAGGTGTGCAGGTGCGGGCTGGCGGCCAGCTCTTCTTGCTCCAGCAGGCCCTTCAATTGGTTGCGTTCGCAGCCCAGGCCAATCACCATGGCTGCGGCTAAATTGGGGTGGCGGATATAGCCTGCCATGGTTCTGCGCAGCAGTTGCATGGGCTCGCCGCTCATCTCCATGCCGCAGCCAATCGAATGGCTAAAAGCCACCACGCCATCGACGTTAGGGTAGGCTGCCAAGCGCTCGGGTGTGAACCATTCGGCAATTTTATTGACCACGGTAGCCGAGCAGTTGACGGTGGACAAGATGCCGATGAAGTTGCGCGTGCCTACCTTGCCGTTGGCGCGCACGTAGCCCTGAAAGGTGGCGCGCTCATGTTCTGGCAGTAGTTGCACGGGTTGGTATTCGCTGGAATAAGCGTAGTCGCGGTCGAACTCTTTGAACTCGGTGTTATGGCTGTGCACCATCGTGCCGGGTTCGATATCGACATGCGCAAAGCCGACCGTCACGTTGTACTTGAGGATGGGCTGGCCTTTGGGGATTTTTTTGGTGGCTATTTTGTAGCCCGCCGTCACCTGCGCTCTGCTGGTGATGCGCTCGCCCGCTTCGGTGTCAAACGCCATGCCAATGGGCACGTCTACCCGTGCTACCACCACGTTGTCATTGGGGTGCAAGCGAATCACGGGGCCCATCATGCGTTTGTTGGAGGTCTCTATCATGCTTACTGCTTTCGGGAAAATGCTTTGATACTTTCTGCTGTGCTTATTCAGGCTTCACGCCAGACTCTTTCACCAGCGGTGCCCATTTGGTCATCTCGCTTTTGATGTAGTTACCCAGTTGCTCTGGCGTGCTGGTGCGTACCTCAAAGCCTTGCGCGGTGAGCTTGTCACGCATCTCGTTGTCTTGCAACGCTTTGGTAACTTCGGCATTCAGCTTGGCGACGATGTCTTTAGGTGTGCCTGCGGGCGCGACCAAGGCATAGACCAACTCGACCTCAAAACCGGGGTAGCTCTCGGCAATCGTGGGCACCTCGGGGGCGTTGGCAGAGCGCTTGAGACTGGTCACGCCCATGGCGTTGAGCTTGCCCGATTTGATGTGCGCCAGCACCGAGGGCGTGCCTGCCAAGATGAGCTGTATCTGCCCGCCCAGCACATCGTTCATCGCAGGCGCTGCGCCTTTGTAGGGAACGTGTTGAAAGTCGGTGCCTGCCAGGTTGTTAAACAGCAAGCCGCCCAAGTGCAGCGGCGTGCCCGCACCGGCGGTGCCGTAATTGAACTTCGCAGGATTGGCTTTGACGAGGGTGACCAGTTCCTTGAGGTTTTTGGCAGGTACGCTGGGGTGCGCGGCCAAGATCAAGGACGATGCTGCGGTCAGCGTGATAGGCGCAAAGTCGCGCACGGTGTTGTAGGCTAATTTGGGATACATGGCCTCGTTGATGGCTTGGGTGCCCACCATCATCAGCAATAGCGTGTAGCCATCGGCGGGGGATTTGGCGACGAATTCCGCCGCCAAGTTGGTGCCTGCGCCGGGCTTGTTGTCGGCAATCACGGGTTGACCGAGTGCCGCGTTGAGCTTTTGCGCAATCGCGCGGCCCAGCACATCCGACGGGCCACCGGGTGCAAAGGGGATG
>JAYUHM010000269.1:0-44135 GCA_043766985.1 Polaromonas sp. | reverse complement strand
GCAACGCCACGCATATTGCAGCCTAAGCCACTTAGCAAATGGGGCAGAGAGAAATTGTCAATTTCTGGTTAATAGAACAGTATTGGCCGCGGAGCTGAGTACACTGTCGGCCTGCTTCCGTACAAAACAGCAGTAGCACCGTAGTCCTGATCCCTTACAACAGCAATCTGGCTTGTATCGTGTTCCGTTTACGCAGCAGGCGCGTGGTAACGCGCCGATTTTAGTGGCTTTACCGCCAATGGCTACTACATAAAACGTAGCTGCTCATGCTATATTCTATTGGGCTAGGGGCTGTTTTTGTCTAAGAAACTTGCCAAAACCTGTATCACCAGGTCCGGCTGCTCATGCACTATCCAGTGCGTTGCATCGGGTACGCGGTGCAGCTGCAACTTGGGTATGTAGTCTTCCAGTCCGTCGATCAACGCCGGTGGCAGCGCAACGTCTCGCATCGCCCAAATTACCAGCGTAGGCAGGTTCACCGTCAGCATCTCACGCGGCAAGGTAATGGCCGCTGCACCTGGGTCGCTGGCGGTGGGCGGGCGTATGGGCGAGGCCCGGTAGTAGTTGCAGCCCCCCGTCAAGCCGTGGTCCCACACGCTACGGTACTGCGCCTTTACTTCGTCGGTCAGCCAGTCGTAGCTACCCGTCGCCGCAAACTTATTGGTAAAAAACTCCCACAAGCGGCGGTAGTCGTCCTCAGCCAGCAGCTTCTCAGCATCCGGCCTGATCAAAAAGTTCATGTACGCACTAGAGGCCTGCTGCGCGGGCGAATCCCGCAGCTCACGCAAAAACGTGCCCGGATGCGGCGAGTTGATGATGCACAGCCGCTGCATCAGCTGCGGCAACTGGTTAGCCATATTCCAAGCCACCGCCCCACCCCAGTCATGCGCCACCAGGCACGCCAGCGGCTGGCCCGGCGACTCGATGGCGATGAGCGCTGCAATGTCCTGCACCAAAAACTTAGCGCGGTACTGGGAAACGTCGCCAGGCGCAGACGACTTTTCAAACCCCCGCAGGTTCGGTGCGATGCATCGGTAGCCTTTGGCTGCAAAGTGTTCCAGCAGCACATCCCACACAAACGCCCCTTCCGGAAAGCCATGCAAAAACACGATCACCGGCTGACCTTTTTGCCCCGCAGCGCGGCAGCTCAGCGTGATGCCGTGGGGCAGGGCGAGTTGGAACAGTTCAGGCATATGCAGGTCTCCTATCAGTGGTGCATGGCTCATCAGCCTACTACTAATTTAATAGCTTCTTGTGCCCTATTCTATTGGGCTAACGGCCAATTTGGAAAACTATATTGATGATTCAAGCGTCTTTATCCAGCGTGGCTCCAAAAACCTCAGCACAGGTGAAGGAACGGGATCGTATTTTTTAAAAATGTAGCCAAGGCGCGGTGTGCGGGTGTGATGGCTACAAAAACTGGGCGCGTGTTTGGCGGAGTTTTTTAAAAAATATGTCCCGTTCCCCGTCCCAGGCAGTGCAGCGCTACAACAGGCTTAGCTGAAGTGTCTTAAATCAACCGCCGACAAGACCAAATCAGTTTGATATCCAAGCACTAAACGCTACAAAATAAATAGCTGCTCGTGCTATATTCCATTAGGCTGGAGCACGAAAATGCTTATAAAAACGCTTTAAACAACATCGGGAGCATCCGGAGCATCCGCATCATGCTCCTCGCCTTCATGCCCATCTTCAACATCCACATCAGCATCCAAATCTGCAGGTTCCCCATCTGCAGGTTCCCCATCTGCAGCGTCCACCGGCGCCGCATCCACAGAACGTACCAAGGGCTCAGCCGCCCAGGCGCGCAGCTGCAACGCCATCTGATCCACACCCAAGCGGTTGAGCGCAGAGAACATCCGCACTTCTCCGCCACCGGCCTGCAGCTTGGCAATCGACAGGGCTTTGGCGGCCTCGGTTTTGTTCAGCTTGTCGGCCTTGGTCAGCAAGATGACGAATTTGAGGCCCTTTTCTACCCGAGGACGAATCACGTCCAGCAGGATGTCGTCCAGCTCGGTCAGGCCCAGGCGCGGGTCGCATAGCAGCACCACGGCGGCCAGGTTTTCGCGGCTTTTCAGGTAGTTGGCCATCACGCGCTGCCAGCGCAGCTTGCTGTCTTTGGCTACTGCGGCGTAGCCGTAGCCGGGCAGGTCGGCCAGTACGGCGTCGGTGGCGCCTTGGCGACCAATGGAAAATAGGTTGATGTGTTGGGTGCGGCCCGGGGTTTTAGACGCGTAGGCCAGCTGCTTTTGCTGCGCCAGCATGTTGATGCAGGTCGATTTACCGGCATTGGAGCGGCCTACAAAGGCAAACTCGGGTACGTCCAGCGCGGGCAGATGGTGCAACTGGGCGGCGGTGGTTAAAAAGCGGGTGGTGTGCAGCCAGGCCATGGCCTCTTTGGCTGATTCGCTGGAGACGGCGGCCTTGGCGTAGACGGGTGCGGCGTGGCTCAGGGCGCTGGCTTTGCCCTGCTGCGACTGGGCTACTGTGGTGCGGGCTTTGCTGCGCGGGCCTGGGTTATTGGACTTTTTGGACGGTGTGGAAGACATGGGCACGGGGGCGCTTGACAGCGTATAGACAGGGCCAAAAGGGCCGGGGAAGGGATTTCCCGCATGAAGCATTGTAAAATCAATCGGTTTTGTATTCCAGATATTCTTCAACCCACGTTTTCGCCATGAAATTCATTGCCAGTTTTCTGCTTGCCGCCTGTGTGGCCGCCCCCGTTTTTGCTGCTGATGTCGCCAAGCCAGATGGCGTCAAACCTGAGGTAGCCAAGGTCAGCAAGCCCGATTTGGCCAAAGGTTCTGAAAAATTTGCCGCCGTCTGCGTGGCTTGCCACGGTGCCGATGGCAATTCAGCAGCCCCTGAGAACCCCAAGCTGGCCGGCCAGCACCCTGAATATTTGGTAAAACAGTTGCAGGAATTTAAGTCTGGCAAGCGCAAAAACGCGGTCATGCAAGGCTTTGCCAGCACCTTGAGCGACGACGACATGCGCGACGTGGCCTACTGGGCGGCGGGCCAAAAAGCCAAGGGGGGCTTTGCCAAAGACAAAGACCTGGTTACCCTGGGCGAGCGCATCTACAAAGGCGGCATTGCCGACCGCCAAGTGGCTGCCTGCGCAGGCTGCCATAGCCCCACTGGCGCTGGCATTCCGGCCCAATACCCCCGTTTGGCCGGTCAGCATGCCGACTATGTGGCCTCGTCCCTGCGCGGCTACCGCGACGGCACACGTAACAACAACGTACAAATGACACAAAACGCCGCAAAAATGAACGACCGCGAGATCAAGGCTGTGGCAGACTACGTGGCTGGTCTACGTTAATTTGAACTTAAGCAGGGTGCGTAACCCTAACCTTTTGGGTTTTCCTCATATGCAAGGCGGGCTTTCACAGTGAAGCTCGCCTTTTTTATTGCCTAAAGGCGACAATCACCCTATGTCAGTTTCTACCCACGGTTGGCGGCTAAACACTCCCTCCCACGCCTTGCGCGCGGTGGTCGAGTTGGTGTCGTCCATGCGCTTTTCTATCTCGCTGCTGACGGTTATTTGCATTGCCTCGGTGATTGGCACCGTGCTCAAGCAAGCCGAGCCGCTGGGCAACTACGTTAACCAGTTTGGCCCCTTCTGGGCCGACGTGTTCAATGCCTTCAGCCTGCCCACGGTGTACAGCGCGTGGTGGTTTTTGCTGATTTTGGCGTTCCTGGTGCTGTCCACCAGCCTGTGTATTGCCCGCAACACCCCCAAAATCATCACCGACCTGAAGGTTTACAAAGAAGGCATGCGGGAGCAAAGCCTGAAAGCCTTTGGCCACCGCGCAGACGCTGCTTTGAGCGAGGGTGCTGAGGCCGCCGCTCACCGCATTGGTCACACACTGGCCACGTCGGGCTGGAAGGTCAAGCTGCAAACCCGCCCGGGCGACGCCGCCGCAGGCAGGCAGCCCGGCTTTATGGTGGCAGCCAAAGCGGGCGCCGCCAACAAGCTGGGCTATATTGCCGCGCACAGCGCCATTGTGCTGGTGTGCATAGGTGGCTTGCTGGATGGTGATTTGTTTATTCGCATGCAGCAGTGGTTTAACGGCAAGTCTATCTATGGCGGTGGCGGCATGATTGCCGACATTGCGCCCGAGCACCGTTTGGGCAATAGCAACTGGGCGTTTCGCGGCAACCTGCTGGTCAGCGAAGGGGCTTCGTCGTCCACCGCCATTCTTAACCGGCCCGGTGGCGTGCTGATTCAAGATCTGCCGTTTTCCATTGAGCTGAAGAAATTTGTCGTGGAGTATTACTCCACCGGCATGCCTAAGCTGTTTGCCAGCGACATCGTCATTACCGACAAAGAAACCGGCGAGAAAATTCCGGGCCGGGTAGAGGTTAATCACCCGGTAACGCACCGCGGCGTGGAGATCTACCAAAGCAGTTTTGACGACGGTGGCTCCAGTGTCAAGCTCACTGCGGTACCGATGGCGGCGGGTGCCAAAGCGTTTGATGTAGACGGCGTGATCGGCGGGCAGACGAACCTGGCCAAAGGCGATACCGGCGAGAAAATGACCCTCGAATTTGCCGCGCTGCGTGTGATCAACGTCGAAAACTTTGGCAAGGGCGACGCAGGTTCTGGCACCGACGTGCGCAAGGTAGACCTGCGCGAATCATTCGACAAAAACATGGGCGCTGCCAACAAAGTAAAGACCAACAAAGAGCTGCGCAACATCGGCCCCAGCATTACCTACAAGCTGCGCGACGCGGCCGGCCAGGCGCGTGAGTTTCATAACTACATGCTGCCCGTGGTGCTGGACAAAGATGACAACGGCGCCGGCCAGGCGGTGTTTTTACTGGGTATGCGCAACTCGGCGAATGACGCGTTCAGCTACCTGCGTGTGCCTGCGGATGACCAAGGCAGCATGGACGGTTTTGCCCGCCTGCGTATGGCTATGGCCGACCCCGCCATGCGCGCCAAAGCCGTAGAGCGTTACGTAGCCAAGGCGGTAGACCCGAGCAAGCCCGAGCTGACCCAGCAACTCACCGTGTCGGCGTCCCGCGCCATGTCGCTGTTCGCAGGCGCTGAAAAAATTAAAGACGAAAGTGTCGCTGGCCTGCAGGCGGTGTCCAAATTTATGGAAACCAGCGTACCCGAGGCGGAGCGCAACCGCGCTGGCGAGGTGCTGGTGCGCATTTTGAACGGCGCTATTTACGAGCTGCTGCAACTGAGCCGCGAGCAGGCGGGCCTCAAGCCCCTGGCTGCGGACGACAAAGCACAGGCCTTTATGTCGCAGGCGGTAGTCTCGCTGTCGGATGCTTTTTTCTACCCCGCGCCCATGGCCTTTGCTCTGAAAGACTTCACGCAGGTACAGGCCAGCGTGTTCCAGGTGGCGCGTGCGCCGGGTAAATGGATTGTCTACACCGGCTGCCTGTTCTTGATCATCGGCGTGTTTGCCATGCTGTATGTGCGCGAGCGCCGGTTGTGGGTGTGGGTAACGGCCACAGCATCCCCCGCAGGCGGTGGCGATGACGCGGCCCATGCGCAAATGGCCCTGTCAACCAACCGTAAAACCATGGACGGTGACAAAGAATTTGAGATATTGGCCTCCAAGCTATTAGGCTTGGGTGCTGCAACGGCGGGTAAAGCATCATGAACACTGCAACGACAACGATCAGCTCCAAAGCTAATTCCACCACCATCACCTTGGGTGAAGGCTACTTTGCCAAACGCAGTGCGTTTGACTGGGCCTTTGCGCTGCTGGCCCTGCTGGGCGCTGCGTTTGCGCTGTCGCGCTACAGCGGCGCGATGGATTTTTACGATAAATCCATCCTGGTGGGGCTGGTGCCTGCCGTCATTTGGCTGGGCTGGTTTTGGCGGCCACTGCGCAATTTAATGCTGGTGGTAACGGCCTTCTCGCTGTTGGGTGTGGCGTCGTACCAAGGCAATCTGGCGCGCGCCGAAACGGTATTTTGGCTCAAGTATTTCTTGTCCAGCCAGTCGGCTATTTTGTGGATGAGCGTGCTGTTTTTCATGAGCACGGTGTTTTACTGGCTGGGCGTGTTGTCCAGCACGCAAAGCAGCGCTATGGAGTCGCTGGGTAGCAAAATAGCCTGGGCGGCGGTATCCATGGCGCTGATCGGCACCATGGTGCGCTGGTACGAAAGCTATTTACTCGGGCCCGATATTGGCCACATTCCAGTGAGCAACTTGTATGAAGTGTTCGTGCTGTTTTGCTGGTTGACGACCACGTTTTATCTGTACTTTGAAGCGCAGTACAAAACCAAATCACTCGGTGCCATGGTGATGCTGGTGGTGAGTGCCGCCGTAGGCTTTTTGCTCTGGTACACCCTGGTGCGCCAGGCGCATGAGATTCAGCCCTTGGTGCCCGCGTTGAAAAGCTGGTGGATGAAGCTGCATGTACCGGCCAACTTTATTGGCTACGGCACCTTTGCCCTGTCGGCCATGGTGGCCTTTGCCTACCTGATCAAGCAGCAGGCCAGCGAGACGCGCTGGTACAAGCTCACGCCCATGTGGCTGCTGGGCGTAGCACTGTGCTTTTTGCCCATCGTGTTCCGCCAGTCGGCGGCGTCGGGTGCCAATGGCACCAACTACTGGTTGGGCTACTCGGCTATTTCAGCCCTCATCGTAGGCGGTATCCTGCTGGGTCGCCAGCGCATCGCATCGCGCCTGCCCAGCTTTGAAATTCTCGACGACATCATGTACAAAGCCATTGCTGTGGGCTTTGCCTTCTTCACTATCGCCACCGTACTAGGGGCTTTGTGGGCAGCTGAGGCATGGGGTGGCTACTGGAGCTGGGACCCCAAAGAAACCTGGGCCCTCATCGTTTGGCTTAATTACGCTGCCTGGCTGCACATGCGCCTCATGAAGGGCCTGCGCGGCACCGTGGCGGCCTGGTGGGCCTTGGCTGGCCTGGCAGTGACTACGTTCGCGTTTTTAGGCGTGAATATGTTTTTGAGTGGGTTGCATAGTTACGGGACTTTGTAGTTTTTATCGATTTGAAGATGGGGATTTTTTGAAGGCAGAGTCCGCGAAACCTTCGCGCACTCTGCGTTCAAAAACATCCCCATCCCCGCCCCCTATCTGTAAGAACCCCGAAGCCGCCACGACAGACAGCCACCTAAGGAGAGCTACTTATGTTGATTCAGACTTTCAGCGATGGTTTTAACCACCGCATTTCCAGCGAGATAACCCCGCACGCCGCCTACCAAGGCCGCCGCGACATGCTCAAGCTGTTGGCTACAGGTGCGGCGGGTGCAACGCTGGCCAGTTGGGCGGCGCGCGATGCGCGTGCCATGGGTGGTGGCAAGCTGCCTGCGCTGGTGGGCGCCAAGTCGTCCGTCGCAGGCGCGGTGACGATGGAAAAAATGACCGACTACAAAGACGCCTCCACCTACAATAACTACTACGAGTTTGGTACCGACAAAGCGGACCCGGCCAAGCTCGCCCATACCTTGCAGCCCAAGCCCTGGACGGTAGAGATTGACGGCTTGGTCAAGAAGCCCGCTAAATACACGCTGGAAGACCTCGTCAAACTCAGCGCGCAAGAAGAGCGTATCTACCGTTTGCGCTGCGTCGAGGGCTGGTCGATGGTGATACCTTGGGTGGGCTATTCGCTGAGCGAGTTGATTAAAAAGGTGGAGCCTTTGGGCAACGCCAAGTACGTCGAGTTTTACACCCTGGCCGACAAAGCCACCATGCCCGGGCTGGGTGGCCGCTCACTGGACTGGCCTTATATGGAGGCCCTGCGCATGGACGAAGCCATGAACCCGCTGGCCTTGCTGACTTTTGGCATGTACGGCGAAGTACTGCCCAACCAAAACGGCGCGCCGGTACGCATGGTCGTGCCGTGGAAATACGGCTTCAAAAGCGGTAAGTCGATTGTCAAAATCCGATTTGCCGACAAAGAGCCCAAAACCGCCTGGAACAAGGCTGCGGCCAACGAATACGGCTTTTTCAGCAACGTCAACCCCAGCGTAGACCACCCCCGCTGGAGCCAGGCTACCGAGCGGCGCATTGGCGAAGAGGGCGGCGTATTTGCCAAAAAGCGTAAAACCCTGATGTTCAATGGCTACGAGCCGCAGGTGGCGTCGATGTACGCAGGCATGGACTTGAAGAAATTCTTCTAAGCGTGGCTGCCTTGCAATCTCCCTGGCTGGGCTTCGCTGCCCTGCGCCCTCTATTGCTTCGCCCTGCTGCCAAAGTGGTGCTGTTTGCCTTGGCGCTGCTGCCTTTCGCCTGGCTGCTGTATGGCGTGGTGACCAATAATCTGGGTGCCAACCCCACGGAGTATTTGACCCGTGCCACGGGTGACTGGACGTTGCGCTTCTTGTGCCTGACACTGGCCGTAACGCCTTTGCGCACCATCACCAGCACGCCGCAGTTGGCGCGCTTTCGGCGCATGCTGGGCTTGTTTGTCTACTTCTACGCTGTGCTGCATTTGCTGTGCTACGTGTGGTTTGACATGGAGTTCAACCTGGCCGACATCATCACGGATATTCCCAAGCGGCCGTTCATCTTGGTAGGGTTTACGGCATTTTTGCTGCTGACGCCGATGGCCGCTACCTCGTTTAACCGCGCTATCAAAGCCATGGGCGCCAAGCGTTGGCAGCTGTTACACAAAGTGGTGTTCGGGATTGCCGGTTTGGCGGTGCTGCACTTTTTCTGGATGCGCGCCGGTAAAAACAACTTTGCCGAAGTGTTGGTGTACGCGGCTATCCTTGGCGGCTTGCTGGGCTGGCGTCTAGTGCAATTTATCAAGAAAAAACGGCTTAAGCCCAATAGGATATAGCACAATATGCTATAACATATATAGCGTTTTGTTTGCCACCAAGTGGTGACAACCGCACTACATTCCGCGCAAAAGGGTCAACATTGCCAGCGCAAGCGCATAAAGCCTGCTGGTGGCCTACAATGGATTGCATGATCTCTCGCGAACCCACCATTGAACGTTTGGCTGTTGCAAAACAGCTTCTTCTTGATCCGTTTGGCCTGGACGAAACCCATTTGTCCAGAGCCTTGTCCGAGATCACATCTCGCGGCGTCGACGATGCTGATTTGTACTTTCAGTACACCCGCTCCGAGGGCTGGAGCCTGGAAGAAGGCATTGTCAAAACCGGCAGTTTCAGCATCGACCAAGGCGTAGGTGTGCGTGCGGTGAGTGGTGAGAAAACCGCCTTTGCCTATTCGGACGATATTTCCTGGACCAGCTTGCTGGACGCGGCCCATACGGTGCGGTCTATTTCCGCCACCGCCAAAGCGGGCAAAGCAAAAATAGCACCCCGCAAAATTGCGCCTGCCCGCTCCCTGTACCACGGGCTTGACCCTATCGCCTCGCTCGACAGCAGCGCCAAAGTGGCCTTGCTAGGCAAGGTAGAAAAGCTGGCGCGCGCCAAAGACCCGCGCGTCGTGCAGGTTATGGCAGGCTTGGCCAGTGAATACGATGTAGTGCTGGTGGCACGTGCAGACGGCACCTTGGCCGCGGATGTGCGCCCCTTGGTGCGCTTGTCGGTCACCGTGATTGCCGAGCAAAAAGTCACCATCAAAGGCAAAACCGAGATGCGCCGCGAGATGGGTTCGGGCGGCGGCGGCGGGCGCTTTGGTTTGGCGTATTTTGACGATGCGCATATTGAAAAGTATGTGCAAGACGCTGTACATGCCGCGTTGACTAACCTGGATTCGCGCCCGGCACCTGCCGGCCAAATGACCGTGGTGCTTGGCCCGGGCTGGCCTGGCGTGTTGCTGCATGAGGCCGTAGGCCATGGTCTGGAGGGCGATTTCAACCGCAAAGGGTCTAGCGCCTTTAGCGGCATGCTTGGCAAGCGCGTGGCGGCCAAAGGCGTGACGGTGCTGGACGATGGCACTATCACCGACCGCCGTGGCTCGCTGAACGTGGACGACGAAGGCCATGTCTCGCAGCGCAATGTGCTGATTGAAGACGGCATTTTGAAGGGCTATATTCAAGACAGCATGAACGCACGCCTGATGGGGGTCAAACCCACCGGCAATGGACGCCGCGAGAGCTACGCCCACACGCCGATGCCGCGCATGACCAACACCTACATGCTGGGTGGCGACAAAACCAAAGAAGAAATCATCGCTAGTATCGACAAAGGCCTGTACGCTACCAACTTTGGCGGCGGGCAGGTAGACATCACCTCTGGCAAGTTTGTGTTTAGCGCCAGCGAAGCCTATTGGGTAGAAAAGGGCAAAATTCTCTACCCCGTCAAAGGCGCCACCATTGTCGGTTCAGGGCCTGAATCGCTCAAAAAAATCAGCATGATTGGCAACGACATGGCCTTGGACTCCGGTGTGGGCGTATGTGGCAAAGAAGGCCAAAGCGTGCCCGTGGGCGTGGGCCAACCCACATTGCGTATTGAGAGCTTGACGGTTGGCGGGACGGCGTAATACTAGTACTAATGGCCGTTCGTACAAGTGCTTAGTGCGCCTGTTGCACTAAGTCGCTAAACTGTTGCGTATTGAATGTAACCAGCTATTCTGTTCTAGCGGTATTCTGAATTTTTACTGTACAACACCTGCTATGAGTGGCACCTCCCGTTTTCACCTTGACCCAGAGACCGGCCTTCCCGAAATGCGAGACTTCGCAGAGTTTGGCGAGGCCTTGCGTTCCATGGCCAGCGACGCTGAATCCGTCCGCCTGTCCGAGGGCATGGGCGAACTATCGACCGCCATTGAAAATGTGGGCTTGGCTTTGTCTGCCCACCAGCGCGGGGCTTTGATTGGCCCTTTGCTGGTCGATTTGCTGACCGCGCTGCGTAAACACCGCCAATTGGTAGTGAGCTTGAGCGAGACATGGCGCCTGCTGTATGAATATGCCTCGTACCTGGCAGCCTTGAACAACTTTCGCGTGCTCATCGGTCAGTGGCTGGTAGAACGCAACATCAGTGGCGATAACCAGGTGGTAATTGACGACTTTGAGATGATTGGATGGCGTACCTTGGGCGAAGGCCTGATGATGATCGACATGCACGAACAGGCACGTACCCAGGCCCAAGAAGAGTCCGGTATGGTGCCTATAGACGAATCTCGTTTGGCGCGGGCCAAGCAGTGGTGGGGCCAGCTACGCAGTTAGTAGCCAGTGGCCCTGAGTTTGCCAATATATTTGAGTTTCCTTATCTCGTGATAACATTACGGCTATGTCGAATTTCTTCTACTTTTACTTTTGGTTCTCAGTCCCCGGCGGACGAGAGGCGATGGTTTAAGTAAACGACCTTCCCCTACTCAGAACCGCCGGGCACACCCGGCGGTTTTTTTTTGCCCAGTTATTTTTCCATATGAACTTAGGAGCGCACACGATGAACAGCCAGACCAACACTTCCAGCGATGCGTGGTATCCACCGGGCGCCCAGCCCGTAGACCGTACCAGCCAAACCGACGACGAACGCATCAAGGACATCACCGTGTTGCCACCTCCCGAACATTTGATTCGCTTTTTCCCGATTCGCGGCACGCCCGTCGAGTCGTTGATTAGCCAGACCCGTAAAAACATCCACAATATCATGGCGGGCGACGATGACCGCTTGCTGGTGGTCATTGGCCCGTGCTCTATCCATGATCCCGCCGCCGCCGTGGACTACGCGCGCCGCTTGAAAGCCCAGCGCAGCAAGTACGCCGGTACGCTGGAGATTGTGATGCGCGTGTATTTTGAAAAGCCGCGCACCACGGTGGGCTGGAAGGGCTTGATCAACGACCCGTACCTGGACGAAAGCTTTCGCATCGACGAGGGCCTGCGCATGGCGCGCCAGCTGCTCATCGAGATCAACCGCCTTGGGCTGCCCGCAGGCAGCGAGTTTTTGGACGTGATCTCGCCGCAGTACATTGGTGACTTGATTGCCTGGGGGGCCATTGGCGCGCGCACCACCGAAAGCCAGGTGCACCGCGAGTTGGCCAGCGGCCTGTCGGCCCCCATCGGCTTTAAAAACGGCACCGATGGCAACATCAAGATCGCCACCGACGCGATCCAGGCGGCCGCGGGCGGCCACCACTTTTTGTCGGTGCATAAAAATGGCCAGGTGGCGATTGTGCAAACCAATGGCAACCCCGACTGCCACGTCATTTTGCGCGGCGGCAAAACGCCTAACTACGATGCCGCCAGCGTCGAGGCCGCCTGCAAAGACCTGGCAGCCGCCAAGCTGCCGCCCACGCTGATGGTCGATTGCAGCCACGCCAACAGCGCCAAGCAGCACGCCCGCCAAAAGGACGTGGCGCAAGACATTGCGGCGCAAATCGCCTCCGGCTCGCGCAGTGTCTTTGGCGTGATGGTAGAGAGCCACCTGGAAGACGGCGCGCAAAAGTTCAACCCTGGTACCGACGACGCGGCCAAACTGCGCTACGGCCAGAGCATTACCGATGCCTGCCTGGGCTGGGACGCTTCCTTGGAAGTATTGGAGACTTTGTCTGGCGCGGTGCTCAAGCGGCGGGGGTAGGGCGCTCGACCGGTATCTCCGGCTGAGCTGGACTCAGGGTGGGCATCCCGCTGCAAAAATACTACGAGAACACGCGCGAACGCAGATGGTTGGGAAGGCCACCGCATGCGCCGCGCGCCTCTCTACGCATTTTTCATCGGGACGAACCCACCCTGTCACATTGTTCCGTGCGGTATTAGCAGCCCATGCGTCAGGTCGATTGCTATAACTTAAATAGCTGCTTGTGCTATATTCTATTGGGCTAAAGCCGTATTTGACCCTAAAAATAGCCGCCAAGCCAGCACGACTTCCTCAACTGCCGCTCACGTGCCCAAGCTGGAGAGCTATCTCCGATGCGCAATCTACGCCTGCAAAGCAGCCAGTAGCTTGGCATGCACCCCACCAAACCCCCCATTGCTCATACACACCACCTGGTCACCCGGCCGGGCAGCAGCGATTACCTGGGCTACCAAGGCGTCAATCGACCCTGCCACTTGCGCCCGCGCTCCCATGGGCGCGAGGGCGTCTACGGCGTCCCAGTCCAGGCCGCTGGTGTGGCAAAAGGCCAGGTGGGCGGCTTCCAGGCTCCAGGGGAGCTGCTGCTTCATGGCGCCCAGCTTCATGGTGTTGCTGCGCGGCTCAAACACCGCCAGGATGCGCGCGCCGCGGGTGGCCTCTTTGGCATCGAGCTGCCTGCGCAGGCCGCTTAAGGTGAGCTGGATGGCGGTGGGGTGGTGGGCAAAGTCGTCGTAGACGGTCACGCCGCCCACGGTGCCGCGCACTTCCATGCGGCGCTTGACGTTTTCAAACGCCTCCAGCGCCTTGGCGGCTAGCGGGGCAGCCACACCCACATGCTGGGCGGCGGCGATGGCGGCCAGTGCGTTCATTTGGTTGTGCAGGCCCGATAGCGACCATGTGATATGTGCTAGCCGCTCACCTTTGTAGTGCACGTCAAAGTCGCTGGGCTCACCCACGGCGCTCCAGTCGGACAGGGCCGCGCCAAAGCTGGCTTGCTCGCTCCAACAGCCCATGTGCAGCACGCGCTGCAGGCTTTCTTCTACGCTGTTCACCACCACGCGGCCGCTGGCGGGCACGGTGCGCACCAGGTGGTGAAACTGCCGTTCGATGTCGGCCAGGCTGCCAAAGATGTCGGCGTGGTCAAACTCCAGGTTGTTCAAAATTGCCGTGCGCGGGCGGTAGTGGACGAATTTGCTGCGCTTGTCGAAAAAGGCGGTGTCGTATTCGTCGGCTTCGATGACGAAAAGCGCTCTAGGCTGGCCCGCCAGCACCGGCGTGCCCAAGCGCGCCGACAGGCCAAAGTTCAGCGGCACGCCGCCCACCAAAAAGCCGGGCTGCAAGCCCGCGTGCTCCAAGATCCAGGCCAGCATGGCGGTGGTGGTGGTTTTGCCGTGCGTGCCAGCCACGGCCAGCACATGGCGGCCTTGCAGGATATGCTCGCTCAACCACTGTGGGCCGCTGGTGTAGGGCGCGCCTGCGTCCAAAATAGCCTCCATCAAGGGAAACTTGGGCGTGCCATCGGCTAGCCGCGCACGGCTTACCACGTTGCCCACCACGTACATGTCTGGCCGCAAAGCCATCTGCTCGGCGCCAAAGCCCTCCACCAGATCGATGCCCAGCGCGCGTAGCTGGTCGCTCATCGGCGGATACACGCCTGCGTCGCAGCCAGTCACTTTGTGCCCCGCCTCCCGCGCCAGCGCCGCCAAGCCGCCCATGAAAGTACCGCAAATGCCTAAGATATGTATGTGCATAACAGCGATTGTAAGGAACCACGGCCGCAGCTTCCTACAATGCTTGCATGCACGACGCACAATTAGAGATAGCCGCTACAGCAGCGCGCATGGTGGTAGAGGAGGGCCTGGAATACGGCCCGGCCAAGCGCCGTGCCTTAAAGCAGCTGGGCTTGCCCAGCCGTACCGGTTTGCCCGACAACGCCTTGGTGGAAGACGAGGTGCGCGACTACATCGCACTTTTTTGCGCGGACACCCAGCCCCAAGAGCTGCGGGCCCTGCGTGAGTTGGCCTTGGTATGGATGGACCGATTGCGAGAGTTTAGGCCGTATTTGGGCGGAGCCGTATGGCATGGCACTGCCACGCGGCTGTCCGATGTTTACCTTCAGCTATTTTGCGATGATTCCAAAGCAGCCGAAATCGCGCTGATTGACCATGGCGTGAATTACGCTGCGGGGTCTGTGACGGGTTTGCATGGTGAAACCGTAGACGCTTTAAGCTTGCACTGCCGGTGTGATGCGTTAAATGAAATGATTGGCGTGCATTTGATGATTTATGATCATGATGATGTGCGCGGGGCGCTTAAGCAAGATAATAAAGGGCGTAGCCCACGGGGTGATATGGCGGCAGTTAAACGTAAATTAGATGCTAATAATGGTTAAAGGGGGGTTATGAGTACTATACCTAGACGAACCGCCATGGCTGGTGTAGCAGTTGCAGCGGGCTTGGCTGGCGCCGGGCTGGCTTGGTGTCAATATCGCCTCAAGGAACCTGCAGACGACGCCTTGGCCGAGCTATGGGGCTTGCAGCTGGAGTTGCCAAAAGGCGGAACCTTACCGTTTAAAAGCTTGCGTGGTAAGCCCATGGTACTTAATTTTTGGGCTACGTGGTGCCCCCCTTGTGTCGATGAATTGCCATTATTAGAGCGCTTTTATCGACTAAATGCAGCTAAAGGCTGGCAAGTTGTAGGTTTGGCGGTGGATAGCGCTAAGGCAGTCAATCAATTTTTAGCCAAAACCCCGTTAAGTTTCCCTACGCCACTGGCAGGATTGTCGGGTACCGAGCTGTCGCGCTCTCTTGGTAATTTGAGTGGTGGTCTACCATTTACCGTAGTCATCAATGCGGCCGGAAATGTGGCATTGCGCCACATGGGTAAACTAAGCCCGCAACAGGTGGACGGATTTTTATCAATTTCTTAGTGCGCGCGTTAAATAAATCACATTTTTACGCGCCATTGCATTTGGTGTAAGATGCGCGACATACGAAGACGTTTACGAAGTTAAGCAGCAATTGCTTGCAATTAATATAAATTTCGCTGGAGATGTTCCCATGGATTTACGCAAACTCAAGACACTGATCGATTTAGTGTCAGATTCCAACGTGCATGAGTTGGAGATTACCGAAGCAGAAGGCAAGGTAAGAATTGTCAAGGCTGGGCCAAACTTTGCGCAGGCCGTGATGGTACCGCAAAACACTTACGCCCAGGCTGCATCTGCGCCCATGGTAGCCGGGGCGTCGGCTACGCCAGCACTGTCTGATGTGGCATCCAGCGTGGTGGCGTTGGCGGGTCATAGCGTCAAGTCGCCCATGGTTGGCAGCTTTTACCGCGCATCGAGCCCGGGCGCTAAAGCGTTTGTGGAGGTGGGCGACACGGTTGCCGTGGGTGATACCGTGTGCATTATTGAGGCAATGAAAATCCTCAACGAGATCGAGTCCGACAAAGCCGGCGTGGTGAAAAAGATTTTGTGCGACAACGGCCAGGCCGTGGAATACGGTCAAGCCTTGATCGTTATTGAATAAGCACGGGACGGAAACCGCCAGTCATGTTCAAAAAAATACTGATCGCCAACCGCGGCGAAATTGCGCTGCGCATTCAGCGGGCGTGCAAAGAGATGGGGATCAAGGCCGTCATGGTCTACTCCGAAGCGGATCGGGAAGCCAAATACGTCAAGCTGGCCGACGAAGCGGTGTGCATTGGCCCCGCCCCCTCGGCCCTAAGCTACATGAATATGCCCGCCATCATCGCCACCGCCGAGGTGACCGATGCCGAGGCGATTCACCCCGGCTATGGCTTTTTGAGCGAAAACGCTGATTTTGCTGAACGGGTCGAGAAGTCTGGCTTTAAATTTATCGGCCCGTCGCCAGAATCTATTCGTACGATGGGCGACAAAGTGTCGGCCAAACGCGCCATGATCAAAGCTGGCGTGCCGTGCGTGCCAGGTTCAGAAGGCGAGCTGCCCGACGACCCGGCGCAAATCAAGAAGATCGCGAAAGCTGTAGGCTACCCGGTCATTATCAAGGCCGCTGGCGGTGGCGGTGGGCGCGGCATGCGTGTGGTGCACACCGAGGCCGCCCTTGTGAACGCCGTAGCCATGACCAAAGCCGAGGCGGGTGCTGCTTTTGGCAACCCAGCGGTGTATCTGGAGAAGTTTCTCCAGAACCCACGGCATATTGAAATTCAAATATTGGCAGACCAACATCGCAACGCCGTATATCTGGGCGAGCGTGATTGCTCGATGCAGCGGCGCCATCAAAAAATCATTGAAGAGGCGCCGGCACCGGGTATTCCACGCAAGCTGATCGAGAAGATTGGCGAGCGCTGTACAGCGGCTTGCAGGAAAATCGGCTACCGGGGCGCCGGCACCTTTGAGTTTCTCTACGAAAACGGCGAGTTTTACTTTATCGAGATGAACACCCGTGTGCAAGTAGAGCACCCGGTGACCGAGTGGATCAGCGGTATCGACATCGTTAAAACCCAAATTTTGGTGGCCTACGGTGAGAAGCTGCCTTTTACCCAGCGCCAGATCGAACTTAAAGGCCACGCTATTGAGGTGCGTATTAACGCGGAAGACCCGTACAAATTTATCCCAAGCCCTGGGCGTATCAGCCTGTGGCACCCGCCGGGTGGACCCGGCGTGCGGGTAGATTCGCATATTTACACCAACTACTTTGTGCCGCCTAACTATGACAGCATGATTGGCAAAATCATTGTATATGGCGACACGCGTGAGCAAGCGCTGGCGCGGATGCGCACAGCACTGGACGAAACCGTGGTCGAGGGTATTAACACCAACATTCCATTGCACCGCGAGCTGATGGTGGATGCCAAATTTGTGCAAGGCGGCACCAATATCCACTACCTCGAAGAGTGGCTTAAAACCCATAAACGCTAAGTACCCCAGGCATGTTTGAACTTACCCTGCACTGCCCCGAAGACCGCGTCGAGATTTTGAGCGAAGCGCTCGAAGCGCTGGACGCCCTGAGCGTGAGCGTGGAAGACGCTGATGCGCAAACCCCGGCTGAGCAAGCCCTGTTTGGCGAGCCCGGCATGCCGCCGCCCAAAGATGGTTGGCAGCGCTCCGTCATCAAAGCACTATTTGCTACGCAATCAGTAGCTAATAGTGCCGCAGCCACCTTGGCATTGCAGGATTTTTTTGACAATTGTCACAACTTGGGTGCCACCGAGGTGGCCGACCAGGACTGGGTGCGTTTAACCCAGTCCCAGTTTGCACCGGTCGAAATTACGCCCGATTTTTGGATCGTACCGACCTGGCACCAAGCGCCTGCCGCCGCGCGCAAAATTATCGCTTTAGACCCTGGCCTGGCTTTTGGTACCGGTACCCATCCCACCACCCGAATGTGCTTGCGCTGGACTGCCAGGCATGGCGTGCAAGGCCAGCGCGTGCTGGACTACGGCTGTGGCTCCGGCATTTTGGCCATCGGCGCTGCCTTGTACGGCGCTACAGATATTGACGCGGTAGACATTGACGAGGCGGCGGTGCAGTCCTCCCGCGACAACGCGCTGGCCAACCACGTTACGCTCAAAGCGGGCTTGCCCGATGCAGCCCAGGGCCAATACCACACCGTGCTGGCCAATATTTTGGCCACACCGCTGAAAGTGCTGGCACCATTGCTGTGTGCATACGTGCAGAGGGCTGCACCGCAAGGGCAGGGCAGTGCCGCTACTACCGGCAACCTGGTTTTAGCGGGCATTTTGGAACGCCAAGCCGATGAACTCAAAGCCGCCTATGCCCCCTATGCGCAGCTAGAGGTGTCCGACAGTGAAGACGGCTGGATTTTGATGACCGGCAAGCTCTGAAACCACTGAAATTAGTGGGCGCAGACTTCGCAGACGGGCCCGGCATTGCCTACAATCAACGTCCATGAGTTTGATTACCCGATGCCCTGCGTGCGGCACCCAATTTAGGGTGGTGGCCGACCAACTCAAAATTTCTGAAGGCTGGGTGCGCTGTGGCAAGTGCCGCGAGGTTTTTGATGCCCCTGTAAACATGGCTTCGGGTGATCAAGGCGCGCCAACGCCCTTGCCACCGCGGGTCAGTAGCGAGCGGGCTATCCAGCAAGAGACCGAGAACGTCAATGCGGATAACTCCGAAATTGCCATCAGTAGGGCCGCGCTCAAGGATTTGCCAGCTCCTAAAAAGAAGCAGGATTTTTCGTCCAGCGACTGGATCAACTCGGTTAACCCTCCCGCTCCCTACGAGGACTCGCTGTCATCGGCTGACAACCCACCCAGCCTGATGCCGCAAGACTTTACCGATGAGGAGTTGTCAAGCTCTGATTTGGCGCCACTGTTTGCCCAAAGTTCGCTTGACCAACCATCCATGGTGACGCCAAGTTTTGTGCGCCAAGCCAGGCGCGCAGAGCGGTGGCGCGCCCCTTGGGTTAAAGCGGGCTTGTTTGCGTTGGTATTGCTATTGATGACGGCTCTGGGCCTGCAAGTGGTTTTGCAAGAGCGTGACCGCATTTCTGCTGCGCAGCCGCTGGCTTTGCCATGGCTAGAGCAACTTTGCCTTGTTGCGGGCTGCACCGTAGGCCCACTGAAGCACATTGAATCCGTACTGGTGGACGCATCAAGTTTTAATAAGCTGCGCACGGAAGGCAAGTACGATTTCTATAAAATCGCACTCAACCTTAAAAACAGCGGTACATTGGCGGTAGCCGTGCCGCACATTGAGCTGAGTTTGAACGATTCCCAAGACCAACCGGTGTTGCGCCGGGTGCTCAACCCCGCAGACTTGGGAGTTTCGCAATCGACTTTGGCACCCGCGGCAGAACTTGCGGGCGCTACCACGGTACAGATAGACAGTACACAGCTTGCGGGCGCGCGCATTGCAGGCTACCGCATGTTGGCTTTTTACCCTTAGCTCCATACTTTTCGCGTCATTTTTTTCAACCATAACTACTACCAGCTATGTCTTCTATCATTTGCGGCTCACTCGCCATCGATACCATTTTGACTTTTGAAGGTAATTTTGCCGACCAAATATTGGCCGACCAAATTCATAAACTCAATGTCTCGTTTTACGTTCCCGGCATGCGGCGCGAATACGGCGGCTGTGCGGGCAATATTGCCTATGGCCTCAAACAACTGGGCGGCACACCTATGCCTATGGCCGCTGTCGGGCCGGATGCCCGTGAATACCTGGAGCGCTTTACGGCGATGGGCATCAACACCAGCCTGGTAATGGTGCGGCCAGACAACTACACCGCCTTGTGCACCATCATGACAGACAAGCAAAATAACCAGATCACTGGTTTTCACCCCGGCGCCATGGGTGAGGCCCACCTTAACGTGATTCCGCAGGATTCGGGCGCCAAGCTGGGCATTATTGCGCCGGATGGACGTGACGCCATGTGGCAACACGCCCAGCAGTTCAAGGCCGCAGGTATTTCGTTCATCTTCGATCCAGGGCAGCAACTGCCCGTGTTTAACGGCGAAGAGCACAAACAACTGATCGACATGGCCGACTACGTGGCGGTTAACGACTACGAAGGTGCCATGCTGTCCGAGCGCACGGGCTGGAGCCTGGCCGAAATCTCTGGCAAGGTAAAGGGCTTGGTAGTCACGTTGGGTGAGCAGGGCTGCGATGTGTGGGTGAATGGCGAGAAAACGCACGTCGCGCCAGTCAAAGCCGCCGCGGTGGTCGACCCCACCGGCTGTGGAGACGCCTTCCGCGCGGCGCTGCTGTACGGTATCGAGCGCGGTTGGGATTTGGTACGCTGCTGCACCTTGGGCAACAAGATTGGTGCCATCAAAATTGCCCATCGCGGCGGGCAAAACTACACCCTTGACCACGCGGTGCTCGGGCTGGCTTAATTGGCTATTGGCAAAGTAAACCTGCGCTGACCATGGCCGCTGTATTCGACAAACCCAGCTTGTGGCAACGCGCCATGCCCATGTTTCAGGGCTTTGACGGGCCATTGGCTTTTGCCGTGTTTTTGCTGGCATGCGCGGGCTTGCTGACGATGTATTCGTCCGGCTACGACCACGGCTCGCGCTTTATGGACCATGGCCGCAACATGTTAATTGCGGCCAGCATCATGTTTGTGGTGGCGCAAATTCCACCCCAGCGGCTGATGGCATTTGCCGTACCGATGTATGCTTTGGGCGTGGCATTGCTGATCGCTGTGGCGGTATTCGGCATTACCAAAAAAGGCGCCAGACGCTGGATCAATGTGGGTATCACCATCCAACCCAGCGAAATTCTCAAAATTGCCATGCCGCTCATGCTGGCCTGGTGGTTTCAAAAACGCGAAGGGCAGTTGCGACCGCTGGACTTTATCGTGGCCGCAGTGCTGTTGGCCATTCCGGTAGGCTTGATCGTCAAGCAGCCAGATTTGGGTACGGCTATCCTAGTGATGTCTGCAGGCCTGTTTGTGATTTTTTTCGCTGGCCTGAGCTGGAAACTGATTTTGCCGCCCTTAGTGCTGGGTTTGGTCGGCATTACGCTGTTGATCGTTTTGGAGCCCCAGCTGTGCGCAGACGGCATGCGCTGGGCCATATTGCACGACTACCAGCAGCAACGCATCTGCACCCTGCTTGACCCATCGCGTGACCCACTGGGTAAAGGCTTTCACATCATCCAAGGCATGATCGCTATCGGCTCGGGGGGCCTGTTGGGCAAAGGCTTTATGCAGGGCACCCAAACGCATCTTGAGTTCATACCCGAGCGCACTACCGATTTTATTTTCGCCGCCTACTCTGAAGAGTTTGGCCTGGTGGGCAACGTGCTGCTGATCAGCAGCTTTATTTTTTTGGTGTTGCGTGGTCTGGCTATCGCGCTGGAGGCACCTACCCTGTTCTCTCGCCTGCTGGCTGGCGCCGTTACCCTGATCTTTTTTACCTACGCGTTTGTCAATATGGGCATGGTTAGCGGTATCTTGCCGGTGGTAGGGGTGCCGCTGCCTTTCATCAGCTATGGCGGTACCGCTATGGTCACGCTCGGTATGGGGCTGGGGATACTTATGTCAATTTCCAAGGCCAAGCGGCTGGTTCAGTCATAGCCTTATGACCCCCGCACTCAAACCTGATCTGGCGCCCGTAGCCATCATCGGCGTAGGCAATATGGGTGGTGGCATGGCTGCCAACCTGCTCGCGCGCGGCTACACCGTACACATACACGACGCAGACCCTTCAAAACATGATTTATTTCAACTAAAAGGGGCTCTAGCCCAATGGAATGTAGCACAAGCAGCTATAAATTCAATAGTAACTATAGTCTGCGTGGTTGACGCATTGCAAACCCAGCAGGTGCTGTTTGGTCCGGGCGGCATCGCCACCGCGGTGCCCACAGGCCATACGGTGATGCTGTGCCCCACGATAGCCCCGCAAGACGTCGAGCGCTTTGCCGCGCAGCTTGCCAAGCAGGGCATTCACACCATTGACGCACCGATGTCTGGCGGCCCGGCACGCGCGGCCGATGGCACCATGAGCCTGATGGTGGCCTGTGCCGATGCTGTGTACGCCCAGCACGCTCAGTTGATCAACGATTTGTCGTCCAAAGTGTTTCGCATCAGCCAGCGCCCTGGCGATGGTGCCCGTACCAAGCTGGTGAACAATTTGCTGGCGGGTATTAACCTGGTTGGCGCCGCTGAAGCCTTGGTGCTGGCCCAGCGCATGGGCCTGGATCTGGGCACCATGCTGGATGTGATAAACCAGTCCAGCGGCCAAAGCTGGATTGGCGCTGACCGCATGCAGCGCGCCCTGCAAGGCGACTACGCCCCCCGCGCCCACATGGGGCTGCTGGCCAAAGACACCGCGCTTGCTGTGCAGGCGGCGCGTCAATTGAATAACGGGCAAGCGTACCCAGGCCCTTTGGGTGAGCACGCCAGCGAGGTGTTTGCACAGGCGCTGGCTGCCGGGCTGGCACAAGAAGACGACAGCGCGCTGTTTAAACTGCTGCAAACACACGCGGCGCGGTAAAAAGTCACGTACCAGTCTCTGCCCCACTTGCCAAGCGCCCAAGTTCCGGTTAAAAAGCCCCTACAGCAATTGTGCTGGCATTAACCCCCAAGCAAAGGACACCGTCATGGCAGGAAAGTTTGAACTCAAAAAATCCAAGAACGATAAGTTCTTTTTCAACTTGCTAGCAGGCAACGGCCAGATCATTATGGTCAGCGAAATGTACGAGAGCAAAGCCAGTGCGCAAAACGGCATTGCCTCTGTACAGAAAAACGCAGGTGTTGCCGCGCGCTACGAAAGCAAGGTAGGCAAGGACGGCTCTCCCTATTTTGTACTCAAAGCGGGTAACCATCAGGTTATTGGGCAAAGCCAAATGTACGCCAGCGAGAAAGCCCGCGACAACGGCATAGATTCATGTCAAACCAATGCGCCTGGGGCGGCGGTGGATGACTTAAGCTAACCTGCAACTACCGCTTTGCACAAGCCGACTGGTGTACCGCCAGTCGGTTTTTTTATCGCCGGAGCCAGCGCGGCACCTTAAAGCGGACGATCATCAAATAGGCGGTGACATAGGTCACCACAAAGAGTGCGCAAAACAGCATCAAGACAATGGTGTTGTTCCAGAACAGTACGGCAGGCACCACAGTCAGCGCCGTGAAGGCCCAAAGATAAGGTGAGGTACGGTTGTTGCGCATTAGCATGCGGCGCGTCTCGTTGTCATGAAACACCCCGCGGACAATGCGTTTGTACACCAACTGGTGAAAGTGCAAAGAGTCTGCTACGCCTGGCGATACCCCGCGCACCCACTTGCGGTACATGGAAAACAGGGTTTCCCACACCGGGTAAATTAGCAGCAGCATGGCAAACCAGGGCGATACCAAAGCGTGGCGTTGCACCAAGGTAATGCAGGCGATGGCAATTACGCCGCCCCACAAGTACGCCCCGCCGTCCCCGGCAAATATCAAGCCGCGCGGATAGTTCCAATACAAAAACCCCAGCGTAGCGCCCATCACTGCCACCAGCATGGCAGCCAGGTTGCGGTCGCCCAGCTGCAAAGCCACATGCGCAATAGCCCCGCACACCAGCACAGCCACAATGCCAGCCAGCCCGTTATAGCCATCAATAATATTAAAAGCGTGAGGCAAGCCAGCGATGGCCACAAACGCCAACGCAACCCCCAGCCAAGGCATCATTTGCCACCATCCATCTATAGCATGCAAGCCCAGCCGCTGCACGCTCAGGCCCATAACCCAGCACCCCAACACACCCGAAAGCGCACTGGCACCCAAGCGCCAACGCACCCCAATACGCAAGGTATGGTCTTCAAGAATACCGGCTACGACCGCTGGGAAAAGCACCAACACCCACAATAGAGTCTCACGCCACTGGAGTGGCACGTTGGTAGGTAGGTTCAGTTGGTAAGACACTACCCCCAGGCACCAAGCCCCAAGACAACCTGCCGCAATAGCCATCCCACCAACGCGCGGCACGTGTCCCTTATGAAACCGCTGCGGCATCGTCTTGGCGTACAGCCGAGCTCTTTCTTTGCCAATAAGGATCAGCAATAGGCACAGAGATACTGAAATGGCAAAACTTATTGCAGTAAGAGTCAACATGCGTTTGCAGGGTAGATGAGGATTTAGTTGTAACGCAATAGTCTACAGTAGGTCTGGCTAGGAGCTGGTCACACCAATCACCAATCCAGTAGCGGATCGACACCACTAGCGAGAGTTGATAAATTTTTTCTTGAATTCTTTGTATGCAGCGGAGTTCCACAACCTCAGTAAGCTGCGAATATGCCAGGCCAAATGCTTTAGATTTTTAAGCGTTTGGCGCTGTGTGTGGTGAATCACTGTCGCATCCGCCCGCGCTAGGCTATATCCAGCGAGCTGCATACGCAAGCAGATGTCTACGTCTTCGCAATACATAAAGTAACGTTCATCAAAACCACCCAGTTCACGAAAAACCGTCGACTTAAATGCCATGAAGGCCCCGGTAACCCAATGCACCGGCTGTTGGCTTAGCAATCGGTGTCTTCGTCTTAGTAAGTGACGTTGAACTAATGATAAGGGGCTGACGAGTGTGCGCTCAAAATCGAGAAGCATGCCGCTTGCAGAAATCTGAGCAGGATATGCGCAACCGGTGTCCTTTTGGTTGGCAGCCATCAATAAATTACTAAAAGGGCTATCTAGAAGATCGAGATCGGGATTGAGTACAAAAAAATACTCGCTATCGCACAAGGCAAAAGCTTGATTGTGATTTGCCCCGAATCCGCCTGGTCTACTATTCGTTATAAATTCGAGTTCGAAGGGAAAATTGGACGAGCTGTCTTTTGAGAACGAGCGGTCTAATGCAGGGGCGTTTAAAGTAACAACAACCTTTTTAAGCTCGGACGTGTGCCATAAACTTAGTTTGTGAAGTAAGTTGGTGATCTGGGCGCCATGTCCATGGCTAACAACTGATACAGTGAAGGAGTTAATAACAAACCTGCCGTAAAGATTTAGTTTATGCTGCTAGATTATGACTGAACCTATCGTACATATTCTTCTAGCCACGTACCAAGGGCATGCGTATTTAGAGCAGCAGCTTCACTCACTCGCGACCCAAACTTATCCACATTGGCGCTTGTGGGTGAGTGATGACGGCTCAAACGATGGGACATCACGCATTGTTGCAAAATTTGCGCTGTCAGTATCGCAACGCGTGTCGTTTACTCAAGGTCCTTGTAAAGGTTTAACGCAGAACTTTTTTCATTTAATTAGCATAGTACCCAAGCTAAACAATAATCTATACGCATTTTGTGATCAAGATGATGTGTGGCTTCCAAATAAGCTGAAGAGTGCTGTGAACAACTACCAACAACAGAAGTTAGTTTTGGGGCAACCGTATTTGTATTGTGGCGCCACTTACATCGTAGATGAGTGCCTCCATCTTAAAAAAATAGTTCCTAGGCCAAGCCAACCACTGAAGTTCGGAAATGCATTACTTCAAAATGTAGCCAGCGGCAACACTATGGTTTTTAATACGGCATTGTTAGATTTAATGCGGTGCGTTAAGGTTGAAAACGTAGTGATACATGATTGGCTGGCCTATCAGGTCGCAACTGGTTGCAACGGACTAGTTCATTATGATTCGAATGCTCATTTACTGTACCGACAACACGATGGAAATGTAATTGGCGCAAACACAGGGGTGCTAGCACGTATGAAGCGCCTTCAGTTCATGAAGCAAGGGCAGTTCAAACAGTGGGCCAATCAAACAGAATCAGCGATGGAGAATATTGCACGCCATCTAAGTCCTGAGGCAAGTAAACAATTGGAAATATTCAAACAAATACGCCGAAAGAATAATGCACTATCGAGAGTATGGGGAGGGGTACAAAGTGGGCTCAGACGGCAAACCACACTTGGCCAGATATCTCTGTTGGTGGGGCTCTTTTTTGACCTAATTTAAGAGATTGAACGATGAAGAGTTATGTACGAAATACACGAATCAACTTACTGACTGCCGTCCTCATTCCAGTTGCTTTTTCTTTAAGTTCTTCAATAATTCTCGGACGTAGAACGTCAACTTCGCTCATTTGTTGCTGAAACCAGCGATCATCTATTTTATAAGTTTGAGTCATTAAATGATTGTGCCTTGAGCTACTCAATAGAGCGTGCATTTTGAGCAATCCAATCATTTTGTATGGCTTGCCAAGCCATTGGTTATCACAAAAATACAGTCGTGCTTTCTCAATTTCCACATGCTCGGTAGTCGGTAAATCCTTGATCAGCAATAAATCTTCAAATCCATCAATAAGCTGACTTCGTGTGACACCTTCGAAGAAATTATCGCCAATTAAAAAATGCTCGTTTATAGTTCTAATAGAATTCGCTGCAGTCTGGCTGCTCGCATTCTCACCTGGCAAAATTCTGAAATTTATCAATTCGCGATCAGAGATGAAAATGTCATAGGATTTAAATAGTCGAATCCACATTTCAAGATCGGGTAATTGACGTAGGCGGTTGTTGTACAAACCAAGCTCGCCGTAACATGATTTCCTAATCAATATCGTGGGGTGGCAGATGCAGTTCCCAAAATCGAAGAATCGCCTGAGCCATTGACCTTGTGATCTATTTTCTTGATCAAATACCGTGCCAAAAGAGAGGGAGCTCTTATCTATAGAGTTTCCGTTTTTATCGACAAATCGAGCGCGTCCAAAACACGCCCCCACGCTTGGCTTGGCTCTCATAATCTCAACTTGGTATGCTAGCTTGTCTCGATCTGTCCAGTAGTCGTCAGAGTTGATTAGCGCAATAAACTCGCCGGAAGCCTGCTGAATTAGTTCATTGGTGACAATACATGCCCCACGATTGGTTGTATTTGGAAAAAACTTAATGCGTGGGTCTTGAATTGATGCCACAGTTTCTCGTGTTTGGTCTGTAGAGCCATCATCAGCTATAAGAAACTCAAAAAACACATCCTTCTGCTGAAGTACGCTTTCTATCGCTTGTTTTACGTAGGGTGCATGGTTATAGGTCGCCATGATCACCGAGACAGTTGGAGAGTTCATATGGATTATCGACGCAACATTTTGATAATTAAACGCGTTAGCTTGGGTGGTACCAATGCGATTGCAATTCTCATTAGTATTGGGGGTAAGTAATCCCTTAGATTGCTAAGTAGCTTGGCTGCAACGCGTGATGAGAGACTCAGCTTTCTAAAGCCAGCAATAGTTATAGATTTCTTAAGTTCATGTGAGAGTAGTCCGAACTCAGTACTAAATACATGATTAGTCAGAGAATCGTAGGCGGGAATTAATTCCAATTGGTTTCTTAGTTTCTCAATCTGAGAATTATTTGACCAAGCACCATTTGCGTGCAACTTATAGACAGACAGGGGTTCGTTTAAAAATCCAATCATGCAATTTTTTGACACGCATATATTCACAATCCAATCATATGATCGCATTTCGAAGAGTTCGACCGGTAATGCCGCCAAAGCTTTGCTACGATACATACAAGTTGAAAAATTACCAACTATGTTATCGGCAATTAACTGGCGCGCACTGATCAGTTGATGCCCGGGAGTAATTGCAGTTCTAGGATACAAGCTAGAGCTATGCTCTTCGAAAACCAGGTAGTTGGCTGAGCACAAATTGCATTCCCAATGATTCCTTAAAAAGTCTATCTGGCGTTGAAGTTTGTTTGGACTAATCCAATAATCGTCACCTTCTAATATTGCTACATACTCGCCAGTGCAAGCGGAAAAACCACGCTGATAGTTTTTAGTGATACCTAGGTTGTTTGTATTGTTAAGGTATTTAAATACAAAGCGAGAGTCTCTGTCTTCATACGTTTTGATAATCATTGCCGTGCCGTCACAAGACGAGTCGTCAGCAATAACAAGTTCTATTGGTCCTTCAAAGACCTGATTAAACAAACTATCAAGTGCTTTATGTAAGAATTTCTCGTGGTTGTACGTAACCAATAGAATGGACAGTTGATATTTCCCAGCGTCTTCAGTGTTCATGGTCGTCTAAATTTGCTTGGTGCGATAACTGCGTATGAGAACTTACTCAGCGATCAGCTTTAGTTATGGGCAGTTGACTTGATTGGATTTGACGTCGAATACCTAGTTTAGTTTAGGTATTGCTTTAAAGATAAAGCGGGTTTTTCTATCACTTTCCAAGAAACATATGCCAATGGAATAGTGACTAACATGGTCAGAACAAAATACAAAAGTGGATTTAACGGGCTATGTTGCCGAATACTCCAATAGGCTATTACCTGTGCGACCGGCCATCCGTAAATATACACACCATAAGAAATATCGGTTTTCAACATAAATACAGTCCTCACATGTTTGCCTAAATAAATAACAACTACGGGAAAGGCAACTAAATAGACAATGCGGCTGACTTGTTCAAAAGTTAACGATGTACCCCACAAGAAAACTATATGAGATCGAATAACTGCATCTATTTTTTGAAAAAACACTGTGTTTGTAATTACTGCCAAAGCAATAATCATTGCGATACCAGTTTTTTTATAGTTTATTTGTTCCTCAATAAGGAAAATGAATGCGCCTACTAGAAACATTAAAACCATTGGCGCGATCACTAAGTAAGTGATGCTGGTGCTGGAAATATTAATTAGGTAAATCAACCATACTGCAGCAAAAAAACTTGGTATGGTCGTAGTTCTTAGTATTCCTAGTAGGCCTAATATTGCTAATGCGATGTAGCAAACAATTTCCCAAGTTAAAGTCCATATCGGCCCATTTGCTATGTACGGTACTGAATTAGCTTGATATCCATCGCAGAGTTTTACTAATAATCTGGAGAAAAGCATAGCGAAAATAAATGCAGGTGCTATGCGCAAAATGCGACTCGCCGTGAAAGAGAGCAAACTTGAGCTATTTACATAACTTTGACAAATTAGATAACCGCTAAGTGCAAAAAAACCATGCACTGAAAGATTACCTAACGATCTTCCCCATATGACAGGTTCTTCATATCCCAATAAAGCGAATGAATGTGAGAAAACCACTAAAGTTGCAAATAGCAGTCGCAGCGCGTTGAAATTATTTTGATGCGTTATTTTTTGCACAATAGACATTAATAAATTATTATCACTGAATGTTTGAATTGACTTACAAGCTAAGGATTTTCACAGCGCATTTTTTACCATTAGGCGAGCGGGGTTGCCTACAACAATACTGCCGTCTGGAACATCCTTGGTCACTACGGCACCCATCCCCACCACAGCACCTTTACCAATTCGAAGTGGCTTGCTGGATGTCCCCTCACGAATGACAGCACTAGCACCAATATGGGTATAGTCGCCGATGACAACACGCCCGTTACATCTCGCGCCAGGTGCAAAGGTCACGAAGTCTCCGATCACGCAATCATGCGCAATGTGAGAGAACACATTTGCGTGAAAAAATCGGCCGATTTTGACATTGGATGTAACCATGGAATTCGGACAAAAAATAGCACCTTCAGCGATTGAATTGTTCTCTAGAAAAATCGCTTGTGGCGAGTAAATATGAATAATGTCCGCAAGTCCTTCCATTTCTTTGGCGAGCGTCGCCCTTTTTCTACCATCTCCAAGTGCGATATTGAAATATTTAGGACCATCTAAATTTAGAAATGTATCGACAGATATCAAGGGATGGCCGTTTATCTGTTTTTCGGTTGGTTGTAATGTTTCTAAAAAATATACAGACACATCATCGGGTGAAATAGCTAACGTTTGTGCAACACTGGCTCTTGCATAAGGTATTACTTCTCTGCCAGAGCCGCCAGCACCAATTAGTCCGAATCTAATTTTTGTCATAACGCTAGTGAGCTCGAATCACTTCAATGATCCGCTGTAGGTCTTCTTGCGTTAAACCAGGGTAAATCGGAAGGCATAAGATCCTTGCTGCTGCACTGGCTGCTACTGGCAAATTACTTGCCTGCGCAGAGGGGAGTCCTCTGTACATAGGAAAATCCGAAATTAACGGGTAAAAGTACCGTCGCGAGTAAATACCGTTGTCTTTCAATTTTTGATATAAAACATCACGAGCGATGGGATACTCAGATTTTATCAAGATAGGAAAATATGAATAATTTGCAGATATCTCGTCAGATCCGCTTATGCATTTAATGCCTACAACGTCCGCTAGATTCGCACGATAAAAAGCATCAATCTGTTGCCGCTGAGCTAATGCTTGATCCATATGCTTGAGTTGCAATAAACCAAAAGCGGCATTTATCTCGCTCATCTTTCCATTTATGCCTGGCGCCACTACAGTTACTTCATCAACAATGCCGAAGTTTTTGAGATGGTCGATACGTTGCTTTGTCTTGGCATCTGGGCACACAATAGCGCCTCCTTCAAATGTATTAAAGACTTTTGTCGCGTGAAAACTTAAAACCGATAAATCTCCGTGATTAAGGACGCTGCCACAGTGACACTTCACACCAAACGCATGTGCAGCATCGTAAATCACCTTTAAATTATAGTTGTCCGCTATTTTTTGTATAGCGTCAACATCACATGGATGGCCATAGCAGTGCACCGGCATAATTGCTGTAGTTTGAGGTGTTATAGCAGCTTCTATTTTGGCTGGGTCCATATTTAAAGTATTCGGGTCAATGTCTACAAACACCGGTTTAATACCATTCCACAGCAAAGAATGCGCCGTAGCCACAAATGAATATGGCGTGGTAATAACTTCACCGCTGATACGCAAAGCCTGCAACGCAGTTATTAAGCCAATAGTCGCGTTAGTAAATAATGCAATATGTTGAACGCCAAGATATTCGCACAATGCAGCTTCTAATTGCTGATGGAAGGGACCGCCGTTCGTAAGAGTTTTGTTATCCCATATTTTTTCCAAATAGGGGATGAACTCAGTGAGTGGGGGCAGCAGTGGTCGTGTAACGAAGATATCTTTGTTCGTGTTCATATGAGACTCATTTATTATTGACGAGCGAGAACAAACGGGAAAAACTCGAAACTAGTTTGTTGTGAACGCTATTTTGGCACTCTGACAAAGCCGTCTCAATAGCTTTAATGTGGGTAGCTTGATCCGTAATGGTTTGTTGAAGACCCACTATAGATTGCTCGCGGCTGGTCAATTGATTTTTAACGTGGTGAATATGAGCAAATTGATTGGCAACAACGGTTTCAATATCGGTGCGCATCGGCAGTTTTTGATCCGCACTCAACATGCTGGACTCAATACTTTGAAAATTTTGAAGTACTGCCATATCGATAGCTGGAGTCAAGTCTTCGCTAACCCTTGCTTCAATAATTAAATCGCTGTGAAAAGGTCGTGTTTCTAATCCGCATAGTACTTCGTGTGGGCTTTTCCTATACTCTTGAAACGTAATATCTCTAAAGCCTGCTTCCAATAAAATTCGTACCAACTCATCGGCGTCGTATACAAACTGGTGTCCCCAAGATCGCATTCCTTCGTTCATCAACGTGCAAGATGTGCTGGGATGCCACAAATCACCCCATTGTTTAGTGTCATTAGAGATGTATGCGGCGATAAGAAAGCGCAAGTTAGGAGTGCTAATTCTGATAACTCCATTTACCGCAAGTACTCGTTTGCATTCGACCAAAAGATTAACAGCTTCAGATCTAGTAATGTGCTCAATAAAATGTTCATTAAATATATGAGTGACTGAACAATCATCAAAAGGAAGCGGATTGGTGAGGTTCAGTAGTAAATCTGCTGTAGGTGAATCGAGGTCTATGTTTACCCATCCAGGTATGTTGACCCCTCCAGAACCAAGATGTAACTTTATTAGTGAATTAGTCATTGCTGATGTCTCGTACGCTGAACTCATTTTCCCAATATACAGCAGCGTAAATGGGTAGATTCTGTCCTCTAGATACTGAAAATTTTAACGAAATCGGAATGAAGTCAAGTACGTTAACACTACCAAGTTCCAAATCTATAGGCTCAGATGCCATTGATGAGACGACATAATGTCCCTCACGTAGGTGTACGGTGAATGTCCAATCTGCAACATATGCACCACCTATAGTGATCGGGCTAATTTGTCCTCCAGACTCAATGCCTGAGTCTGAGTAAATGATATCCTGGCCATTCTTGTCTCTTATGTGATAGGCAAACCCTAATCTCGAAATTGAACTATTTATTTGAATAATCTGACGCAATGTAACTTTTTGGCCAAAAGTAACCGCCTCTGTTGGTAAACCCTGATCGTCCAGCATCAGTACGTTTATAAATTCTGCAGCACCATTCTGAATCCGCTGAAAATTTGCAATTGAAAGAAAATTGGAGTTGTTGCTCGCTGATGGATGCAATACATCAAATGATCGATGCATTAAAGATGTCGCTTCACTTTTTGTGCTTTGATCCGCAACCAATGCCGAATAGTATTTTTCAACTGCGGTATTTACATCCCCATAATACTGAGTGCGACCTGAGTTCAGTAGTAGGGCTTTGTTGCACAAGGACTTTACCGAGCTTGTGTCGTGGCTGACAAAGAGTACAGTCGCTCCGCCAGAAATGATGCTTTTTATTTTGTTTGCACATTTGGCTTGAAAGTAAGCGTCCCCTACCGAGAGTGCTTCATCAACAACTAATATATCAGGCTCGACATGAATAGCTACTGAGAATGCCAAGCGCACCATCATCCCGCTAGAATAAGTTTTGACAGGCTGATTAATAAAATCACCGATATCTGCAAACTCGATGATGCTGTTTAGCTTGGAATCTGTTTCTGCGTCTGTCAATCCCAGCACTTTCGCGTTCAAGTAGATATTCTCAAATCCTGTGAATTCAGGATTAAACCCACTGCCAAGCTCTAAAAGCGCTGCAATGCGTCCGTTTGTTTGAATGCTGCCGCTAGATGGGTTGAGAGTTCCGCAAATCATTTGCAGCAATGTGCTTTTACCGCTACCGTTGCGACCAATAATGCCTACCGTTTCCCCTTTTTTGATTTCAAACGATAGATCTTTTAATGCCCAAAACTCTCGGTAATACTGCTTGCGACCACGCATCAGCATTTGCTTGAGTCGATCTTGCGGGCGATCGTAGATTTGGTAGCACTTGCTCAAGCCCTCTACTTTGATGGCAATATCAGATGACATCGGCAAATCCCTTGCGAGTTTTTTGGAACCACGCGAACCCAAGCCAGGCTAGAACTGCAGCCGTTATGGTGTAAGCAGTCAGCATGATTAAGTTCGGCGCTTTACCCCAATACAGTACATCGCGCGCCATCTCGATAGCCGGTGTGATGGGGTTAAGGTACAAAATTTCCCGGTATTTTTCAGGCAGTGCACTGGCGGGGTAGAAGATGGGCGATATGAACATCAGGGTAGTGGTGGCCATGCCCGTTAGTTGGGATACATCCCGCAGGTATACGCCAAGCGCTGCAAGTGCCCACGATAACCCCATAATAAACAGCAACAGAGGCAATGCGACAAATGGCAGCCAAAGCGCGGTAAGCTGAGGTAGGCCCATGAAGATTAAGTAAGCCGCTAGCCACACACTTAGGCTGATGGCAGCGTGGAATAAAGCAGAGCCTAAGGCGATCCAAGGCAATATTTCCAAGGGAAAGACTACTTTCTTCACGTAGTTGACATTAGCCAATATCAGGGTGGGTGCACGATTAAAGCATTCTGCGAACAGATTAAAAACAATTAAACCGGCAAACAATACCAAAGCAAACTCAGTTTTGGAATCGTTGCCCACCACACCACTACCACTCCACTTAGCTTTGAATACGACGCTAAACACAAACGTGTAGACCAACAGCATAAAAACCGGGTTAAAAAACGACCACAGTATGCCCATAAATGATCCACGGTAGCGACCCACCACCTCGCGTATAACCAGCGAGCGTACCAGGCTGCGATTGCGCCATAAGCTACCCACCATCTCGGCGGGCGCTACTGAAAAGTTTTGCATTAACTAAATACCTCAGCCTGTTCCAGTGACAGGCTCTGCGCGTCTTTTTGAGATAGTGATGGTTGCACGCCAATATCTGGCCACCTTATGCCAAGAGATGTGTCATTCCAAACAATGCACCGCTCATGCGCCGGAGCGTAGTAATCCGTAGTCTTATACAAAAAATCCGCAAACTCACTCAGCACCAAAAACCCGTGTGCAAAACCCGCTGGCACCCATAGCTGTTTGTGGTTGTCTTCGGTTAGCTCCACACCCACCCATTTGCCAAAAGTAGCTGAGCTTTTGCGGATGTCCACGGCCACGTCAAACACGGCGCCGCGCACTACGCGTACCAGTTTGCCTTGGGGTTGTTGTAACTGGTAATGCAGGCCGCGCAGTACACCCTTGGCGCTGCGGCTGTGGTTGTCTTGCACAAAGGTTTCGCTCAGGCCGGTAGCGTCGTTGAAGGCTTTCTGGTTGAAGCTTTCAAAAAAGAAGCCTCTGCTGTCGCCAAACACTTTGGGCTCGATTACCAATACGTCGGGGATTGCGGTTGGGGTTACTTTCAAAGTGACATTTCCTCGCGCAGGATGCGCATCATGTACTGGCCGTAACCGTTTTTCATCAAAGGCTGTGCCAGTTTCTCAAACTGCTCGGCGTTGATAAAGCCATTGCGCCACGCAATCTCCTCTGGGCAGGCAATTTTTAGGCCTTGGCGGTGCTCCAGGGTGGCGATGAACTGGCTGGCTTCCAGCAGGCTCTCGTGGGTGCCGGTGTCTAGCCAGGCGTAGCCGCGCTGCATGATTTGTACATTCAGTTGGCCGCGCTTTAGGTAGGCATCGTTGACAGCGGTAATTTCTAGCTCGCCGCGCGCACTGGGCTTGACGGCTTTGGCGATGTCAACCACTTGGTTGTCGTAAAAGTACAGACCGGTAACGGCGTAGTTGCTTTTGGGCTGCGTGGGTTTTTCTTCTATGCTGCTGGCCTTGCCTTGGGCATCAAAAGCCACCACACCATAGCGCTCCGGGTCTTGCACGTGGTAGGCGAAGACCGTGGCGCCGTGTTCTTGCGCGTTAGCACCAGACAATAGCTGGGTAAAGTCGTGGCCGTGAAAGATGTTGTCGCCCAGCACCAGGGCGCTGGGGGCATTGCCAATAAACTGCTCGCCAATGATAAAAGCCTGTGCCAAACCGTCCGGGCTGGGCTGTACGGCGTATTGCAGGTTCAGGCCCCATTGGGCGCCATCGCCCAGCAGCTGGGTAAAGCGGGGCGTATCTTGCGGGGTACTGATGATCAAGATGTCGCGTATACCCGCCAGCATCAGGGTGCTCAGCGGGTAGTAAATCATCGGTTTGTCGTACACGGGCAGCAGTTGCTTGCTCATGGCCAAGGTGGCGGGGTGCAGGCGTGTGCCGGAGCCGCCTGCCAAGATGATGCCTTTGCGTTGTGTCATGAGGGTGATTTATAAAACTTCGGCCAGCATGCGGTCAACGCCTTGCTGCCAATGGGGGATGTGTAAACCAAAGTGTGATTTTAACTTGCTGCAATCGAGCCGAGAATTCAGCGGCCGCTGGGCCGCAGTCTTGTAATCGGCACTGGGAATAGCTTTCAGCTGCGAATCGTCCAGCTTAAGCGCTTTTCCCTGCGCGCGGGCTTGTGCAAACACGTGCTGCGCGTAACCGTACCACGATGTTTCACCTGCTGCGGCCAGATGGTACAGGCCGGCAAGCTGCTGCTGCGCGGCCAAGCGCACGATGGCATGGGCCGTCACGTCGGCCAGCAAATCGGCCCCGGTGGGGGCGCCTATTTGGTCATTGATCACGCTCAGTGCCTCGCGCTCTAGCGCCAGGCGCAACATGGTTTTGGCAAAGTTGCCGCCGCGCGCGGCATAGACCCAGCTGGTGCGAAAGATCAGGTGGCGCGCGCCGCTGGCGGCAATGGCTTGCTCGCCTGCCAGCTTGCTGGCGCCGTACACGCTTAAGGGCGCGGGGGTGTCCAGCTCGGTCCAGGCCTTGCTGCCGCTGCCGTTAAACACATAGTCGGTCGAATAGTGCACCATGGATGCTCCTATTTGCATAGCTACTTGTGCTATTGCCTGTGGGGCTGTGGCGTTAATAGTGTGTGCATTGGCGCTGTCAGACTCGGCTTTGTCTACGGCGGTGTAGGCGGCGGCGTTGACGATGACATCGGGCCGGATGCTCAGTACGGTTTGCGCCACGCCTGTGGGGTTTAAAAAATCACCGCAATAGTCTTGGCTGCGCGTGTCTAGCGCTATCACCTCACCTAACGGTGCCAGGCTGCGTTGCAATTCCCAACCGACTTGGCCGGTTTTGCCGAATAAAAGTATTTTCATGCTGCGCGTTGTGCATAGTTGGTTTGCACCCAGTCGCGGTAGGCGCCGCTTTGCACCTGGGCTACCCAGTCGGCATGATCCAGATACCACTGCACGGTTTTGCGTATGCCGCTGTCAAAGGTCTCTTGGGGTTTCCAGCCGAGCTGCTGGCGGATTTTGCTGGCGTCGATGGCGTAGCGGCGGTCGTGGCCGGGGCGGTCGGTCACGTAGCTGACTTGCTCGCGGTAGCTTTTGCCATCTGGCCGTGGGCGCAGTTCGTCGAGCAGGGCGCAGATGGCTTTGACGATCTCGATATTGGGTTTTTCGTTCCAGCCGCCTACGTTGTAGGTCTCGCCCAGTGTGCCATCCTCCAGCACGCGGCGGATGGCGCTGCAGTGGTCGCTTACATACAGCCAGTCGCGTATTTGCATACCGTCGCCATAGACGGGCAGGGGTTTGCCCGCCAGGGCGTTGACGATCATCAGGGGGATGAGCTTTTCGGGGAAGTGGTAGGGGCCGTAGTTGTTGCTGCAATTGGTGGTCAGTACCGGCAGGCCATAGGTGTGGTGGTAGGCGCGCACCAGGTGGTCGCTGGCGGCCTTGCTGGCGCTGTAGGGGCTGTTGGGCTCGTAAATGTGGGTCTCGGTAAAGGCCGGGTCGCCTTGTTTGAGCGACCCGTACACCTCGTCGGTAGACACATGCAAAAAGCGAAATGCGGCTTGGTCTGCGGCGCTCAGGCCTTTGTGGTATGCACGCACGGCCTCCAGCAGCTTGAAGGTGCCGACAATATTGGTTTGGATAAAGTCTTCCGGGCCGTGGATAGAGCGGTCTACATGGCTTTCGGCGGCAAAATGCACGACGGCGCGCGGCTGGTGCTTGGCCAGCAGGGCAGCTACCGCGGCGCTGTCGGCAATGTCGGCCTGCACAAAAATATGTCGCGGGTTATTGGCCAGCGATTGCAGGTTATGCACATTGCCTGCGTAGGTCAATTTGTCCAGGTTAATGACGGCCTCGTCGGTGTGCTGGCACCAGTCCAACACAAAGTTGGAGCCTATAAAACCTGCGCCGCCCGTCACTAAGATCATTTTTCTAGTCCGATATATGGGTTAAGGGCAGAGCGTAAACGGGATAGCGTTTTTGCCCTGACCCAGAAGGTACAACCCTAAATTATCGCAGTTTGGCGGGTAACATCGGGCATGCGCGCAAAACTGATGGGCTGGTTGTTGTTAGGAATCGTTCGGTTGCTTACCGGGGCGCAGGCGCGCTGGTATGGCTGCCCCCCCATGGCCGAGCAGCGCATTTACTTTGCCAACCACCAAAGCCATATCGACTTGGTGATGATTTGGGCGGCTTTGCCCGCCGAGCTGCGCGGCATCACCCGGCCTATCGCGGCCAAAGACTATTGGACCAAAACCGCGTTTAAAAAGTGGATCACCACAGCGGTGTTCAACGCCATTTATGTTGACCGCGAGCGCACCGAAGGCGTAGACCCATTGCAACCCTTGATGGACGCGCTGAACAAAGGCGACTCGGTGATTTTGTTCCCCGAGGGCACGCGCGGCAGTGAAGAGCTGCCCCAGCGCTTTAAATCGGGCCTGTACAACCTGGCGCTGCGCTTTCCGCATGTGGTGCTGGTGCCCGCCTGGATCAACAACATCCAGCGCGTCATGCCCAAAGGCGAAGTGGTGCCCGTGCCCATTTTGTGCAGCGTCACCTTTGGTAAGCCCATGCAGGTGGCCAAAACCGGCGACCAGGTAGAAGGCCATGCCGAGTTTGCCGAGCGGGCACGCAACGCGGTGATCGCCCTGCGCGACGTTTAAGCCTCCCACTCAGCTTGCCACGCCATGAACCAATTTTTACGCCATTTAACCTCCGGCCAACAAGTGGGCTTGCTGTTTGTGGTGCTGTTTGGCCTCCTGTTAGCCGCCTCCATCACCGTGTTTACGCTGTCGCTGCGTGAGCGCGAAACCCTGCATGGCGAGGCCCGCGCCACCGAGTTGGCCCGCTTGGGCGGCGTGCTCAATACCTCGTGGCTGATTGCCATCGTGTTTTGGGTGGGCTGGGCGTCCGGCGAGCGGGTGGCCACGGTGCTGTTTGCCATCGTGGCGTTTTTTGCGCTGCGCGAGTTTGTCACGCTGTCGCCCACCAGGCGGGGCGACCACCGCAGCCTGATTTTGGCGTTTTTTGTGGTGCTGCCCGTGCAGTTTTGGTTGGTCGCCACGGCGCATTTTGATTTGTTCAGCGTGTTTATTCCGGTCTATGTGTTTCTGCTGATCCCCGTGGTCAGCGCGCTGGCCAACGACCCGCACCACTTTTTGGAGCGCAACGCCAAGCTGCAATGGGGCATCATGGTGTGCGTGTACGGCATGAGCCATGTGCCCGCCCTGCTGCTGCTGGACTTTCCCAACTGGGATGAGCAAAAAAACGCCTTCTTGGTCTTCTTTCTGGTGTTTGTAGTGCAGATGTGCATGGTGGTGCAGCACCTGGCGCAGCGCCTCATCAAACGTGCGCCGCGTGCGCCGCTGGTCAGCCTCAGCTTTAACTGGACCAGTTGGGCCATTGGCGTATTGGCCGGCGGGTTGTTGGGCGCGCTGCTGGCGGGCATCACCCCGTTTAACCCCGGCCCAGCCATGGCCATGGCCCTCATCGCCTGCGCATCGGGCACCTTGGGCCATTTGGTGATGAAAGCCCTGAAACGCGACCGCGGCGTAACGCACTGGGGCGGCAAGGTGTCCGTCACGGGCGCCACAGGCCTGCTAGACCGGGTAGACGCCCTGTGCTTTGCCGCACCGGTGTTTTTTCACTCAGTGAGGTGGTATTTTGGCCTCTAGCCCAATAGAGCATAGCACAAGCAGCTATTTAATATATAGCATTCAGCCATCCCTACTGTCTGCCAACCATGCGCATTCTTGGCATTGACCCGGGCCTGCAAACCACCGGCTTTGGCGTGGTGGACATACAAGGCCAGCAGTTGCAATACGTAGCCAGCGGCACCATCACCACCACCCATCTGCCGCGCGGCGACCTGCCCGCGCGCCTGAAAGTGCTGTTTGACGGCGTGCGCGAGGTGGTGGCCACCTACCAGCCCGACGCCTCGTCGGTAGAGATCGTTTTCGTCAACATCAACCCCCAGGCCACCTTGCTGCTAGGCCAGGCGCGCGGGGCGTGTGTGACGGCGTTGGTATCGGTTGATTTACCCGTAGCCGAGTACACGGCCTTGCAAATGAAGCAAGCGGTGGCAGGCCACGGCAAAGCGGCCAAGGCACAGGTGCAAGAGATGGTCATGCGTCTGCTCAAGCTGCCCGGCCTGCCAGGCAAAGACGCCGCCGACGCGCTGGGTTTGGCCATCACCCATGCGCATGCGGGAGCGGCGCTGCAGCGGCTGGCGGCTGCTACATCGTCCTTGCCGCGTAGTAGCGCTGCCTATAAAGCGGGGCGGAGTTACTAGGCTAGTGCTGCGTAATTGATAGCTGATTGTGCTATGTTCTATTGGGCTTGGGGCCGGATTGCGTCTTACTTCTGTTGTTGGCTTGTGTTCTACGGCTTGGGGGCCGGGCACCCGGTGTGTGTACGCCCCGGCGCTTGGTGTGTACGGCTACGCGGCTGTCCCCCGTGTTGGCCTATGGCCAACTCCTCCTCCTTTATGCCGCTACGCCGTACACACCAAGCGCCGGGGCATAAAACAAGATAGGTGCGCGACGGTTGATAGCCCGCCACGTCTCCCGTACAAGCCAAAAAAGGCAATCTAGGGCACCAGCCCAATAGAACATAGCACAAGCTGCTATGAAATAAATAGTAAAAACTAGCTGCTGAACAAGAAGTTCATCACGTCGCCATCTTTCACAACGTACTCTTTGCCCTCAGCACGCATCTTGCCAGCGTCCTTGGCGCCTTGCTCACCCTTGAAGGCAATGTAGTCATCAAACGCAATGGTCTGTGCGCGGATGTAGCCTTTTTCAAAGTCGGTGTGGATCACACCCGCCGCCTGCGGCCCGGTGTCGCCTACGTGGATGGTCCAGGCGCGCACTTCCTTTACACCCGCTGTAAAGTAGGTTTGCAGGCCCAGCAGCTTGAAGGCGGCGCGGATCAGGCGGTTCAGGCCGGGCTCGGTTTGGCCCAGCTCTTCCAAAAACATCTGCTTATCCTCGTCGCTCATCTCGCTCATGTCGGCTTCCATCTTGGCGCAAATAGCCACTACGGGGGCGTTTTGCGCGTTGGCGTAGGCGGTCAGGCGGTCGAGCAAGGGGTTGTTTTCAAAGCCGTTTTCCGACACGTTGGCCACAAACATGGCCGGTTTGGCGGTGATCAGGAAAAACTGCTGCAACAGCGGCAGCTCTTCCTTGCTAAAGTCTAGCGTGCGCACCGGCTTGGCCTCGTTCAGCGCGGCTTGGCATTTCTCTAAAATCGCCACCAGTTTGATGGATTCTTTGTCGCCCGAACGCGCGGTTTTGGTCACGCGGTGCAGGGCTTTTTCTACGGCGCTCAGGTCGGCTAGGCACAGCTCGGTTTGAATCACTTCAATATCCGATATCGGGTCTACCTTGCCGGCCACGTGGATCACGTTGTCGTCTTCAAAGCAGCGCACCACGTTGACGGTGGCATCCGTCTGGCGAATGTGCTCCAAAAATTTGTTGCCCAGGCCTTCACCCGTGCTGGCGCCTGCCACCAGGCCGGCGATGTCCACAAACTCCACAATCGCGGGCACAATGCGCTCGGGGCTGATGATGGCCGCCAACTGCTGCAAGCGCGCGTCGGGCAGCTCTACGATGCCCACATTGGGCTCGATGGTGCAAAAAGGGTAGTTTTCAGCCGCAATACCTGCCTTGGTGAGGGCGTTGAAAAGGGTAGATTTACCGACGTTGGGGAGGCCGACGATGCCGCACTTCAAACTCATAATTTCGTTTCCAAATAAGGGCTCCAAGTGTATGCGAAGTGACGCCAGCGCCTAAAAAGCGTAGTTGGCGCCCACCACCTGGCCTACCCGCAGCACCTGCTCAAAGCCCGCACGGGTGATGGCGTTCATGCCAAAGCTGATGGCGCCGTCCAAACGCGCGTCTTGCCGGTAGCCTTGCAGGGTGTCGCCCACCTCGGGGCTGGGCACGCCCGTGAGCGGGTTGATATTGGGCACGGGGCAGCGCGGGCAGGGCTTGACCAAGCAGAGCTCTACCGCGCCTTCAGCGGTGGTGATGTGCAGGGCGCCCACCCGGTCTTCGTCATGCGCCTCGATACCCGCCAGCACGATATTGGGCCGAAAGCGCTGCATGGTCACCGCGCCATGCCCTTGGGCTGCCAGGCGCGTGTTCAGATCGTCGACGGCGGCTTGGCTGGTTACCAACACGGGGTAACCATCGCTAAACTGGTTCAGCGCGTCTACGCCTTGGGTCCATTTTTTGTTGGACAGACGCTGGTGCTCGGGGTCAAAGCGCACCATGCGCAGCTTGCGCGGCGCTGTGCCTACTGGCAGGCTTTGCGCCAAAAAGTCGGTAAACCACTGCGCCGCAGTGTCGCCCATGTCGTAGGCCGCGCAGTCTTGCCCCCACACGCGGGCGCGGCAAGGCTGCTCTACTTTGTCTAGCGCTATGTGCAGCGCCAGCATGCCGGGCGCGCGCAGCACCATCTCGTAGTGCTTTAGCGTGGGCTGTACCAGGCACATGCGCGGCAGCTCGCGCTGGGTGACAAAGTCGCCTTGCGCGTCCACCAGCATCCAGGCGCGGTCAAACTCCAGCCCGGTCTCGGTCAATATGGCCTCGCTCACCTGCACGCCCGCGCACGATTTAACCGGGTAGACCCACAGCGACTGGATCGTTGTTTGAACTTCAAATTCGCTGGCAGCTGAGGGCAAGGATGGGGGCGTAGGCGTCATGGCAAGAGGTCTTCGGGTGGCGGGCTAAGCGGGTATTGTGCCGCCTTCTACAATCTCGGGTATGGCAATAGATGTATGTATTCGTGGGGCTGGGGTAGTGGGCAAGGCGCTGGCGCTGTTGCTGGCGCGTGCGCGCATTCGCGTGGGGCTGGTGCAGGCGCCACCATCCACCGGCACGCAGCCCGACATTCGCGCCTTCGCGCTCAACGCCGCCTCCCACGCCTTGCTTAGCAGCCTGCGCGCTTGGCCGCAAGATGCCTGCCCCGTGCAGCAGATGCAAGTGCATGGTGACGGCGCGGGCGCCAGTGCGGGCCTGGTGCAGTTTGACGCCAGCGCCATGGGCACCGAGGCTCTGGCGTGGATCGTAGACGCCAGCGCGCTGGAAGAGCGCCTGCAAACCGCCGTTTCGTTTGCGCCCGAAATCACCCTGCTGAGCGCGCCCGAGCCGGCCGCGTTAACGGTCATTTGCGAAGGCCGCAGCAGTGCCAGCCGCGACGCGGCCGGCCTGGTGTACGAGCAAACGGCCTACGACCAAACCGCCATTGCCGCCACCCTGCACACCGAGCTGCCCCACCAAGCCACCGCGCGCCAGTGGATGCAAGGCGGCGAGGTATGCGCCCTGCTGCCGCGCCACAGCTTGCAACAGATAAACCCGGCTAGCGGGAACTCTGTGGCGCTGGTGTGGTCTGTACACCATGAGCATGCCCTGCAACTTTTGGCCTTGGACGACGCGCAGTTTTGCGCCGCGCTGCAGCTTGCCTGTGGCAACGCGCTGGGCGCCATGCGCCTGACCAGCCACCGCGCCGCGTGGCCGCTGCATGTGGCCCAAGCCAGCCGTTGGGTGGGGTTAGGACTGGGCGGGAGCCCAGGAGGACTAGGCGCTGGCCCGGGAGGCCTAGCCAACATGCCCCAAGCCGCGTGGGCGCTGGCCGGCGACGCGGCCCACGCCGTGCACCCGCTGGCCGGCCAAGGCCTTAACTTAGGCCTGGGCGACGCGGCCGAGCTGGCCAGCGTGCTGGCCGGCAAAGAATACTTCCGCAGCTACGGCGACATGCGCCTGCTGCGCCGCTACGAACGCGCCCGCAAGGGTGACGCCGCAGCGCTGCGGGTGGCCACCGACGGCCTGCAACGCCTGTTTGCCCTAGACGACGACCGGGCCCGCAGCCTGCGCAACTGGGGCATGCGCGGCTTCGAGGCGCTGGCACCTGTCAAGGCGGCCGTCATGCGCCGGGCCATGGGTGCTGGGGTGGGCGTATAAAATAGACCATTAAGGACAAAACACCATGAAATTAACACCTAAATTAATAGCAGCTTGTGCATTGCTGGCAACGGCTTTCGCCGTATTTGCCCAAGAAGCGGTGATTCGCAAAAACCTGGCCGAGCGGCTGCCCAATTTTCCCAAAGTGGACGAAGTCACCAAGTCCCCCATCCCAGGCCTGTTTGAGGTGCGCGTAGGCGGCACCGAGATTTTCTACACCGACGCCGAAGCCAACTACTTGGTGCAAGGCAGTTTGATCGACACCAAAGCCAAACGCAACCTCACCGAAGAGCGCGTCGCCAAGCTCACCGAGATTGACTTTGACGCGCTGCCCCTGAAAGACGCCTTTACCGTGGTGCGCGGCAACGGCAAGCGCAAAGTGGCGGTGTTTGAAGACCCCAACTGCGGCTACTGCAAACGCTTTGAGACCGACCTGCAAAGCGTCAACAACGTCACGGTCTACATGTTTCTCTACCCCATCCTGGGCCCCAACTCTACCGAGCGCAGCAAGAACATTTGGTGCGCCAAAGACCGCGCCAAAGCCTGGACCGACTGGATGGTCAAAAACGCCGACACCGCTGCCGCCCCAGCCAGCTGCGACATCGCCGCACTCAACCGCAACGTAGAGTTCGGTAAAAAACACAAAATCACCGGTACGCCCACCCTGATTTTTGCGGACGGCAACCGTGTACCCGGTGCTATTCCTGCGGCGCAGGTAGAGAAGTTTTTGGCTGAAGTGAAGTAACTGTCCGCACCTTAGGGTCAATGCTGTTCGCTTAAGCAGATTTCGTTCACCTTGAATCAGCCTGCTGTCTTCTTGCGCTCTAAAGCCTGGGGATCGGGCACCAGGGTTTGTGTACGCCCTGGCGCTTGGTGTGTACGGCTGCGCGGCTGTCCCCCGCCCTTCGGGCTCC
>JAYUHM010000268.1:0-20143 GCA_043766985.1 Polaromonas sp. | reverse complement strand
TTGCCTTGGTTCTTGCCATGTGGGGACTCCTTGTGGGGAAGTCTGTATTGTGACGGAAATTACTCTAATAGAACAGTATTGGCCGCGGAGCTGAGTACGCCGCCGACCTGCTCCCGTACAAGACTTACACAATCCCCGAGGACAGCCGCGGAGCTGAATGCACCGTCGGCCAGCTCCCGTACAAGACAAAAACAGCGCCGCGCTTAGCCCTCGCCTACAACCCGTTAAAATACGCACCGTCGCGCAGCTTTGGCTGCTCCGCTATTTTTACCCGTTTTGAGGATTTCACCATGTCTGCTCCCGCACACCACGCTACCGACAACCACGCTGCTGAAGTCGATGGCGTTGAGGCTATTGTTCACTTGATGCCTATCGTGTTGCCCTTGGTGGGCGCGGTGACGATGCTGCTGATTGCGTTTATTGCCGTGTTCATGGCGTAAACGGGTTGTTTGGCCTGTTTACCAGGTAAATAGGGCGTAAGCCCAATAGAGCAGGGCACAAGATGCTACTAAAAAAGTAGCGTTAAGTCGGTTCACTCACGCGGGTGCATTCATGGCCTCATTCACGCAGCGGCATGATGTGCAGGGCCTGCGGTGGCAGGTGCAATAGCAGCTCGGTGCCCACGCTGGCTTGCAAGCCGCGCAGCAAGGCGGTGGACAAATTAAGCGTGACATGGGCGCCCGGTGGGGTAGCGTCTACCGCCAGTTTGCACACGCTGATCTCGCCCAAGGGCAGCATTTCTACCAAACGGCAGGGCAAAAAATTGTCCCCCGGCGCGGTGGCCGTACCGGCCCCCAGCACCTGTACCAAATCCCCCGCCATCACCCAGGTCACCGCCGTGTCGTTGGCAATTTTGCTTTTGTCGGGCACGTGCAGCCTCTGGCTGCCCCAGTGCAGTTGGCCCATGCCGGCCACGGCCGACGGCACGTACATGCTGGGCGTGGGCGCGCTGTGGAACTGCCCGGCAAAATGGTTGTGAATGCCCACCAGCTCGGCCACGCGGGCGTTGCGTGGGCTGCGCAGCACGCGCTCGGGCGGGCCGCTTTGCAGGGTGGTGCCACCGTCCACAATCACCACCTTGTCGGCCAGGCGGCGGGCCTCGGTCAGGTCGTGGGTAACCAAGACGATGGGCAGTTGCAGCGTGGCGTGCAGCTGCGCCAGCGCACGGTACAGCACCTGGCGCATGGGAGCGTCTACCGCAGAAAAAGGCTCGTCCAGCAGCAGCACGCCGGGTTGGGCTGCCTCGCCCGGCAGCGGCACAATGCGCACCAAGGCCCGCGCCAACGCCACGCGCTGCTGCTGCCCACCGCTGAGCTGGTGCGGCAGGCGTTGGGCCAGGTCGGCCAGGCCCATGCGCTCTAGCAGGGCCATAGACTGGGCCTGTTTTTGGCCGCTAGCCCAATGGATACTGGCGCAAACAGCTATATTTTCAATAGCGTTTAAGTGCGGAAACAGCGCGTACTGTTGGAACACCAGCCCCACCTGCCGGGCCTGCGGTGCCAGGGCGATGCCGCGCGCGCTGTCAAACCACACTGCGTCGGGCGGGGCGGGGTCTGCTGCGCCGGCGTGTGCAGTGGCATTGCGAGTGGGGGTAGCGCCCAAGCGCACCGCGCCGCGCAGGTTGGGCGACTGGTACAGCCCGGCGATGGCGCGCAACAGCGTGGTTTTGCCGCTGCCCGATGGGCCCACCAGCGCCACCAGCTCGCCCGGTGCGCAGTCAAACTCGGCCTGCAAGGGCACGGGGGCGCTGCATTGCAAAGACACCTGCAGGTGGCAGTTGCTCATGGGCGGCTACGCCGGTCGCTGGCAAACACCGCAATCAGCGCAGCCATGGCGCAGGCCACCAGCGCCAGCGCCATGCTGTGCGCGCCCACGTCGTCAAACGATTGCACCCGGTCGTAGATGGCCACGCTCAGGGTTTTGGTCTCGCCGGGGATAGAGCCGCCCACCATCAGCACCACGCCAAACTCGCCCAGCGTGTGCGCCGCCGTCATGGCCACGCCGGCCAGCACGCCGGGCCAGGCCAGTGGCAGTTCAATCTTGGTAAAGGTGCGCCAGGGGCTTAGGCCGCCTACCCACGCGGCCTCGCGCACACTGGGCGCTACGGCCGCAAAGGCGCGCTCAATCGGCTGTACCATGAACGGAATATTGACCAGCAGAGAGGCCAGCAGCAGCCCTTCAATGCTGAACACCAAGCGCAGCTTGGCATGCGCCGCCAGCCACGCGCCCACCGGGGAGGCAGGCCCCAGGCTGGTTAAAAAATAGAACCCGATAACGGTGGGCGGCAGCAGCAGCGGCAGCAGAATCAGCGCCTGCACCCAGGGCTTGGCGCGGCTGCGCGAGGTGGCCAGCCAGCGCGCCAGCCACAGACAAGGCGGCAAGAGCAGCGCCGCCGTGAGCCCCGCCAGGGTGAGTGATACGCGCGCAGCTTGCCAATCCATGGGCTTGATTATGCGGTGCCAAAGCCCATACTTTGCAGCCGCTTGCGTACAGCATCGGTCTGCAGGTAGTCAAACAGTTGGCGCGCTTGGGGCCTGGCGTTTTTCAGCAGCACCATGCGTTGGCGCAGCGGGGCGTGCAGGTGGGCGGGCACCCCGGCGTAGCGGGTGGTGGCGGCTACCTCGGGTGCGATGGCCAGCGACAGGGCGGTCAGCCCGGCCTGCGCTGCGCCGGTGGCCACATACTGTGTGGCTTGGGCGATGTTCTCGCCCAGCACCAAGCGCCCCTGCGCAGCGCGCCACAGGTCCATGGCCGTCAGCGCTTCTTTGGCGGCGCGGCCGTAGGGGGCGTGCTCTGGGTTGGCGATGGCGAATTTTTGGAGGCTGCTGGCGGTTTGGCCTTCTTTGTCGGAGGCAGTTTTGCTGGCTGCGCCCCGCGCTGGCGCCTCGCCCAAGGCGAGGCGCAAAGCGGCCTGCACCGCCTGCCAGTCGCCTTCGGTCACCAGCTTGGAGGCGCGCGGCACGATCAGTGCCAATCGGCCCACGGCGTACACCGCGCCTGGGTCTTGGGTCAGGCCCTTATCGGCCAACTGGGTGACCAAAGCTTCATCGGCCGACATGAACAAATCGGTCGGCAAGCCTTGCGCAATTTGCCGTGCGAACTGGCCCGACGAGCCGTAGGTGGCTACCACCGGCAGGCCCGTGTCACGCTGGAACTGGTTCAGCACGTCAGCAAGCGCAAACTTCAGGTCGCTGGCGGCGCTGACGCGGATCTGCTGCATCAGAGGCGTGGGCTGGTTTTGCGCCTGTGTCACGGTACCTATACCAAGCAAGCCCAAGCCGAAGCCCCGGCCCACACCATAGCCCGAAATAGCCCCTACCAAGCCCCGTCTACGCATCATGTGACCTTCCTTTGCACTTGTTGCCGCCCTGTCACGCCAATGCATAACCCTATGCAAGGATTGCATAGCTTTACCGTGTAACCGCATGGTAACTGACAGCCTAGGTTCATAAAATTAAGGGTTCCAGCCGACCACGGACTGGCCAACGCGTCACACGACAGGCTACCGCCTGCCACAGTGCCAGCGTGTGCCACCGACCTTGCCCACCAACTGCAAGCACCGCGCGCCGACTTTTTAGTTAGAAGCATTGTGACGGTACATTGTGACGATATTTGGCAAGCCTGTTTCCACAAAGGCGTTGCGTTGGTTGGCCAGCCTTGCGGCAGCTGCCCGCGCCCCTTTGTGAAACCAGGTTTTTATTTTAGGAGCTACTGCGATGAACTCACCCGTGATGCAAGGGCTGCAATTAGGCACCCCCACTTACGTTAAAAACGCCAAGCTAGTTGCTTGGGTGGCCGACATGGCCGCCCTGTGCAAACCCAGCGCCATTTACTGGTGCGACGGCAGTGACGAAGAATACAACCGTCTGTGCGCCCTGCTGGTGGCTGGCGGCACAATGAAAAAGCTCAATCCGCTCAAGCGCCCCAATTCTTACCTGGCCAACAGCGTCGCCTCCGACGTGGCCCGCGTAGAAGACCGCACCTTCATCTGCTGTGCTAAAAAAGAAAACGCTGGCCCGACCAATAACTGGGCGGCCCCTGCTGAGATGCGCGCAATATTACAAACCGGCACCTCCGGTGAAAATGGCACTGCCGATAAAAAAGCCCTGTTTGACGGTTGCATGCAAGGCCGCACCATGTACGTGGTGCCCTTCAGCATGGGCCCCCTGGGCAGCGACATCGCCCACATCGGCATCGAGGTGTCTGACAGCGCCTACGTGGCCGTCAACATGAAGATGATGACCCGCATGGGCAAAGCCGTGTACGACGTATTGGGTACCGACGGCGAGTTTGTGCCTTGCGTGCACACGGTAGGCGCGCCCTTGGCCGCTGGCGAAAAAGACGTGCCGTGGCCGTGCAACCCCACCAAGTACATCGTGCACTACCCCGAGACCAGCGAGATCTGGTCTTACGGCTCGGGCTACGGTGGCAACGCGTTGCTGGGCAAAAAATGCTTTGCGCTGCGCATCGCCTCCAACATGGGCCACGCCGCTGCCACTGGTGGCAACCCGGGCTGGTTGGCCGAGCACATGCTCATCTTGGGCGTGACCAATCCGCAAGGCAAAAAATACCACGTAGCAGCCGCCTTTCCATCGGCCTGCGGCAAAACCAACTTCTCCATGCTGGTGCCGCCTGAAGGCTTTGACGGCTGGAAGGTCACCACCATTGGTGACGACATTGCCTGGGTCAAGCCCGGCAAAGACGGCCACGGTAACTCACGCCTTTACGCCATCAACCCCGAGGCAGGCTACTTTGGCGTAGCCCCCGGCACCAACATGAAGACCAACCCGAACTGCATGCTCAGTTTGACCAAAGACGCCATCTACACCAACGTTGGCCTGACCGACGACGGCGATGTGTGGTGGGAAGGCATGGAGAGCGACACCGGCAGCTTGCCCGCACACCTGATCGACTGGCAAGGCAAAGACTGGACGCCTGAGATTGCCAAAGCGACCGGTGCCAAGGCTGCGCACCCCAACTCACGCTTCACCGTATCCGCCATCAACAACCCCGCGCTGGACCCCGCTTGGGACGACCCTAAAGGCGTGCCGATTGACGCCTTCATCTTCGGTGGCCGCCGCTCAACCACCGTGCCGCTGGTCATGGAAGGCCGCAACTGGGTAGAGGGCGTGTACATGGCAGCCACCATGGGCAGCGAGACAACTGCTGCCATCGTTGGCCAAGAAGGCGTGGTACGCCGCGACCCATTCGCCATGATTGCCTTTTGCGGCTACAACATGAGCGACTACTTCCAGCACTGGCTGAACATGGGCGAAAAGCTGGCCGCCACTGGCGCCGCGCTGCCCAAGATATTCACCACCAACTGGTTCCGCAAGGGCGCCGACGGCAAGTTTGTCTGGCCCGGCTATGGCGAGAACATGCGCGTGCTCAAGTGGATGATCGACCGCATTGAAGGCCAAGCCAAAGGCGTAGACCACGCCGTGGGCGTGAGCCCATCGTACGACGAGCTGAACTGGACCGGCCTGGACTTTACGGCCGAGCGGTTCAACACCGTTACCAGCTTTGACAAAGCGGCCTGGACCGCCGAGCTGAAGCTGCACACAGAATTGTTTGAGCAGCTCAAGCACCACATGCCGCAGGCCTTGCTGGACACCAAGGCCAAGATTGAGGCGCGCTTAGCGGCTTAGTCGATTCTTGGTTAAACAAAAAAAGCCGCGATCTTCGCGGCTTTTTTGTTTGCGCAACCCGCTTATTGCCCGGTAGCCGTCACACCGCAGGTAACCGTCAGCGTGGCGGTGGAGTTGGCCGGGAAGGACGGGCTGATAAGAATGCCCGCATTCAGATTGGCAAACGGAAAGCTGGCCGCCGGGCACATGCCTGCAGCCGTGGACGCGCAGGTCACGGTGGTGCAGTTCAAGCCCGCGGTGGGTGAGTCCTGCACGGTAGCGCCAGCAGCAGCGTCTGGCCCGCGGTTAGCCGCGGTAATCGTATAGGTTACGGTGCTACCCGCCACTACGCTGGTAATACCGTCGGTCTTGGTAACGCTGAGGTTGGCTGCCAGTTTGCGGTTGGTAAAGGTGCACACCACGTTGTTACCCGAGGCCGTCGCCGCCGCGTTAAGCAGCACACTGCCACCAGCCGTGCCGTTGACCGTAGGGGTGGCGGTACCAACGCCCAAGCCGGTGCAGGTAATGCTCTCCAGCGTATAGCCTGCAGGCGCCGACTCGGCAATGGTGGTGGCTACGTTGGCATTGAGCAATGCCTCAGACTGCGAATCTACTGCCGCGCCAGGGGTAATGGTAGCCACCGGCTGTGTTACCCAGCCGTTGTTGCCCGTAAAGGTGAAGGTGCTGGTACCACCGTTGGATATTTTGCGCACCGTGACCGATGGCAAGTTGGAGTCCACGGGAATGAAGGTGTAGGAGTTTTGGCGCTGACACGCTGTGTCGGTGCTAAGGCAACCGGCAGTGCCCACAATATTGCCACCGATGATAGACAGCCCGGTAATGGCCGAGGTGTAATGCGCGTAGGCCTCGTACTGGTTGCCGGTACCAATGCCGGCTTGCACGTCAACAGGGTCGATATGGTCGTAGCGTATGCCACCTGCAACGGGTGTGCCTGGCGTCAGCGTAGTAGTGGCCCCCAGGGTGACCGAACCCGCCCCCGTAAATTCAATAAACTCTCGCACGCCGTTGGTCACGCCGTTGCCGTCCACGTCTTGCGCGCTGGCCACCATGCCGTAAATAAGAGCGGGTGTTGACGTACCCGCAAACACGAAATTAAAGTCAAACCTCACATAGCAGGTTCGGGCACCTGCATTGCCCGCGCACGTAATGACGGGCTGAAAGCGCGCAGGAAAAGTCGTGTTGTCATCCAGATTGACCAAGGCTGGCGTGGTGCCACTAAACAGCGCCAAGGTAACCAATGCATCAATACCCGGCAACACGTTGGCGTAGCGGTAAACCGCGCCCTGGCTTAAAGCCGTGCCCGAGCTTAAAGTGGCCGGGCCGGTAAAGTTAAGAAAGGTTTGCGCCTGCGCCAAGCCCGGTACTGACAAGCCAGCTACCAGTAGCAGCAGGAGCCCTCCAAGTAAACGCAACAACTTGGTGCGCCACGCCTGGCGCAAAGGCAAGAACAACGCGAGCAGGCGTGTCAATGGAGCGTGGCTGGTAAACATAGGTTAAATCTCAAAGTGTTGCCGCGACAAAGGATTCAATTTACAAAAACCAAGTAGTAAATTTTAACTACTTATTATAATTGGGCGCATCATTTACGCAATCGCCATCGACCAAGTGTTACATGGCCATTTGCTGAACACCACCCCATGCAGGAAGGCCCCCATGCGCTACTGGTTGATGAAATCCGAACCGTCCGACTGCGCCATCGACGACGTGGCCGCCAGCCCCCAGCAAACCGTGCCCTGGGTAGGCGTGCGCAATTACCAAGCCCGCAACTTCATGCAGCGCGACATGCAGCTGGGCGACCTGGCCTTCTTCTACCACTCCTCTTGCCCCCAGCCCGGCATCGCAGGCATCGTCAAAATCAGCCGCCTGGCCTACCCCGACGCCACCCAGTTTGACCCCGCCAGCAAATACTTCGACCCCAAATCCAGCCCAGAGAAACCCCGCTGGCTGCACGTGGATGTGCAGCTGGTGAAAAAGCTGCCCCTCATCCCCCTGGCCACCCTGCGCAACACCCCTGCATTGGCCGACCTGCGCATATTGCAACGGGGCAACCGGCTGTCGATCACGCCAGTGGACGCAGCGCACTGGGCCTGCATTTTGCAATGAACCGTGGCGCGGGTTTGTCCGATATTCTGACGCGCCAGTGGGTGTGATACTGGTGTGCGTCCCTTCACAGCGCGCCCGATCCACTGTAGCCCCCACTTTTTAGGCAGACCCTCCATGACCCGACGCCCATCCGCGCCATCTATCCCTTTTGCAACGCTGGCCATGGTTGCCGTGCTGGGGGTGTCGGGCTGCTCCAGCCTGGGCCCGCGCACCCACCAGATTCCCCCACCGCCTGCCACGGCCCTGGGCTGTACGGCGCTGAAAGGCCTGGCCATTCCGGCATCGGCCATCGGCCTACCCACCACGGGCGCTACCGTGACGGACGCAGTGCTGGTGCCACCGGGCGGCGCAGGCATGGCCGCCGTGGGCGAGTATTGCCGTGTGCTGGGCGAGATTGCGCCCATAGACCCCACGGCACCCAAAATTCGCTTTCAAGTCAACCTGCCTGCAGCCTGGAACGGCAAGGCCATGATGTATGGCGGTGGCGGCTACAACGGCATTATTGCCACCGGGCTGGGCAATGTACCCGCAGGCCCCACCGACAAACCCCTGCCCCTGGGCCGAGGCTACGCCACTTTTGGCAGCGACTCGGGCCACCAGGCCGGGCCCACCACCAGCCGCGACGGAACCTTTGCCGCCAACGACGAAGCCCTGCGCAATTTCTCTGGCGAAGCGCTGAAGAAAACCCGCGACGCTGCCATGATCGTCATCCAAAGCCGCTATGCCAAAACCCCCGAACGCAGCTACTTTGCCGGTGGCTCTACCGGCGGGCGCGAGGCCTTGCTGGCCGTAGGCAACTGGCCGCGCGACTTTGACGGCGCCATTGTGCTGTACCCCGCCTGGAACGCCGCCGCGCTGAACCTGCACTTTGGCGTCATGAGCCGCGCCATGGCCCAACCCGGTGCCTACATGAATCGCGACAAACGCAAAGCTTTGCTAGACGCGTCGCTGGAAGCCTGCGACGCGCTGGATGGCGCGGCCGACGGCATCATCGCCAACGTGCGCGCCTGCGAGGCCAGCTTTGACCCTGCAAAAGCCGCCCTGCGCGGCAAGCCGCTGCGCTGCGCTGGCGGGGCAGACACGGGCAACGACTGCTTGTCGGATGCGCAAATCGCGGGCGTGCTGGCGCTAGAGCGCCCATTGGCACTGGGCTACCCGCTGGCCAGTGGCGAGACCGGTTACCCCGGCTTCACCACCTGGGGCACCGACTTTGGTGCGCCCCACCCCAGCCCGCTGCAGCCCACCGTGCTGACCTTGGCACTGGGCACGCTGGCCCCAGCCAGCCCCATGCCCGCCGTCAAACTACCCGACAGCCCGCCCTACGGCAGCACATTTTATGAACAATGGGTGAAATACGCCGTCACGCGCGACGCAGGCTACGACGCAATGTCGCTAGACCCACGCGCCCCCGGCAAATGGCAGCAGCGCATTGTCGAACTTACCGCCCTGCAAGATGCCAACCGCACCGACTACAGCGCGTTCAAAGCCCGCGGCGGCAAAATACTGATGGCCCACGGCACGCACGACGCGCTGGTCAGCCCCCGCGCCACCCGCCAGCTGATGGGCCGCCTGAGCCGCAGCATGGGTGATGCCGAGCTGGCAGGCATGCTGCGCTATTACGAAATCCCCGCTTACGGCCACGCCGTCAGCACCACCTTCAACGCCGCCTGGGACTCGCTCACCACGCTAGAAAACTGGGTAGAGCGCGGCATCGCCCCACCACCCCAAACGGTAGCCGACACCGCCGGTGTGCCCGGCCGCACCCGGCCCTTGTGCGAATGGCCCCTGTGGCCAAAATACCGCGGCAGCGGTGAGGTGAATGTGGCCGCGAGTTTTGAGTGCGTTAGGTAGTAAAGCGCATAGAGTTACTATCAATTTTATAGCATATTGTGCTATTTTCTGTTGGGCTGTGGGCTTATTTGGTATTCAAAACCGCCTGCTACTGAGCAGCGCATAACGCCCAAGTGATAGCGATAAAAATGGGCAAAACCCTTGACCAAGTTGTACTAGATTACCTAGTGCAGTTGGCATGCAGCGCCGACCGCGATCAGCAGTGGGCGGAGTTTGAACAAAGCTGCCGCGCATCAGGCGGGAAGCTCGGCGGCTGGGAATTCAACCGCGACGAGGCGAACCAGCGCTAGGAGATATCGACAGACCCACCTTTAACCTACTTGCCAAATTTAACCTATTAAGTTAATATCCATCCCATGGAAAAACAAACACCGTATTGCAAGCTATCCAGGGTGTTTGAGCTGATAGATGCAGAGCTGGTACGCGCCACCACCCCGGTGGGCGAGACCGATTTGTATATCAAGCTCACCGTAATCGACGATGTGCTGATAGTTTCATTCAAGGAGCAATAGCCATGAAATGTCCATCCTGCGGCGCTGCCGAGCTGGTGCAAGACACCCGCGACACGCCCTACACTTACAAAGGCGAATCCACCACCTTGCCCGCCGTCAACGGCGACTTTTGCCCCGCGTGCGGCGAAGCCGTGCTGGATGCCAAAGACTCTCGCCGCGTCAACACCCTCATGCGCGAGTTCAACCAACAAGTCAACGCCGCCATCGTTGACCCCACTTTCATCATGACCGTGCGCAAAAAACTCGACCTAGACCAACGCCAAGCCGCGCAGATATTTGGCGGCGGGGTGAATGCGTTTTCTCGGTATGAGAATGGGAAAACCAAGCCGCCTTTGGCGTTGGTGAAGTTGCTTAGGGTATTAGATAGACACCCTGAGTTGTTACTGGAAATAGGCTAAAAACTAAGTAGCCGGTAAAATGTCAACCGTAGTGTAAACTGTCAACCAGAGTGTCAACCAGAGTGTCAACCAGCTCTAGGAGAAGGTTATGAGCAAATTAAAACTAGCGCCAGTTTATTTCACCGTTGCCCAAATTCAATTCAATCCCATAGAAGAGATGGGTAATTATTTGAATATTATTCAGCCAGCATTTCGACATCTGGGGTTCCCGGATTTTAAACCTCAAGCTTTTCAAAGAGTGGTTTTCCCATTTGGTACCGCAGAGGGGGGGAACGCCGTTCCGCCCTCAATCGCATCGCAATCGCGATACAGTTTTGGGAACATGGAGGGCACCGAAAGCTTCATCCTAGAGACTAACTCTCTTGGATTCCAAACAACTAGCTACGACGTATTTGCAGCCTTCTCTGGACAATTTCTCGAGGGCCTGAAGATTCTTCATTCAGCAGTTCCGCTAAATTTTGTAGAACGTCTTGGAATACGCTATTTGGACGCGGTACAACCTACTCAGAACGAAACACTCGCCGAATATTTAACAAGCGAGGTGTTGGGGCTATCTGGAAAATTAAGTGGCATCCCTGCACATTCGGAAAGCGTTACGGTTATGAATGACGAGGTGGGTCAATTGTTGTCACGAGTAATCATTACTAGTGGAAAAATAGGATTCCCAATGGACATTGCTGCAATTGCGCCAAAAATAAATGCTCGATTTACAGAGGCAGAAGATCGGCATGCTATTTTGGATACTGACTCCTCGTATACACAACGCTTCGCATTTAGCATAGAAGAGGTCACGAGGCGCTTAAGCGCGTTGAAATTTAAGATAACGCAATCTTTTGATGCAACAGTGACTCCTCATGCAAAGAAAATGTGGGATCAAGAATGAATACTATCAACGCATACCCAAGTACTTGGTTTAAACCCATTTCTCTGACCGGTGCATCACGAGTCATAGTTGCTGTTGTGGTTGCGACAGTAGTGTCGACGACGGGAACTGGTGGTTCCAACGATGTTCCGTTAATGAAAGACCGAATCCAAAATGGACATAACTACGGAAAACCTTTACCACAATCGCGAGCAGAGAATGAGATTCGCAACGTCACTGATTGCCTATTAAGAATCCGAGAGTTTTTCTCGCCATCGGTATCAGATTTGGCTGCTACGCTAGGGGTATCACGCCAGACAGTTTATAACTGGCAAAACGGTGAGCAGCCTAAAGAGGCGTTAGCGGTAAAGTTGAATGACTTGGCACGAGCAGCAGATGTTTTTGCACAATCAAATATTCAGTTCAGTAGTGCTTTAGCTCACAGGAAATTTGCCAATGGAAAAACGCTATTTCAAGTCGTTGAATCAAACGATTCTGCGAGTGAAGCAGCAAAATTATTGGTACGAATTCTTGAAACTGAAGCTAGGCAACGTAAAGTTTTAGAAGCACGTTTTGCTAACCGGCCAAAAACTGCGCCTAGCAGCGACTTCGACTTACCATTAGCCAACGATCCGGCGTAGAGGTTAAATACGTGGCCTGGGATCGCAAAACACCTTGGCGACAAGGCAAACTCATTGCTACTGATGACTGCATGAAATTAGAATTGTGCAGTGAAGTGGAGCGCGAGAAAATTTTAGTCATTGTTGCATCTCACGACTGTGATCTAACCCAAGCTCCAGATATTGAGCCTAAAGTAGAGGTCATTGTTGGCAAGATTACTGCTGGAGTCGATGGCAATCTCTCACATGCAAAAAATACGAGGCGTCTTCAACTGGTTTTTGATGCAGAGGTGCGACTATTAGGGGAGTTTGAAGCGATTCGTAAAACTACTGTCTCTAAGGCCGACCTAGCAGAATTCGAGCCACGTAAAGATTTAACCTTATCGTCCGAAAACGTTAACACTTTTCAGCTTTGGCTGGCGAGTCGGTATCGCAGATCAGCCTTCCCTGATGAATTCGAGGAAAAATTAAAAGAGTCTAAGCTGATCGACAAGATATCAAAAGCTGTGAAGCCGCATGCTGAGCATATTTCTGGTGTATTTTTCGATGTAGACGGAGGCGAAGAACTGGTTCACGTCGATGCTGAAGATACTTACCAACTCGGCATCATCATTCTCTACCCGGCAGAGCCTACTCCTGAAAAATCGCAGAACGCGGCAGAAGAGGTTCAGAAAAAAATCAGCGATGCGTTTAAAAATGCGTTGTATGCACCACATGGAAAATGGCAGCATATCGAACTTAGCTATTGTGAAGCCGTGTCCGAGGGAGCCCTAATTTATGCGCAATTCAAGCAGCTGAAAAGATGGAGGCTTGATCACATGAGTTTGGTAGCCATCCCTCAACAAGCACCCATAGCTGAGTGATCTTTTTACGTGCGTATTATTTTTTCAATCTCAGCCACCCCCACCGGAACCCCCCGCGAAATCAACTCGCAGCCCATGTCATTCACCACCGCATCATCCTCAATCCGAATGCCGATGTTGTGAAACTTCTCGGGCACGCCGGGGGCGGGGCGTACGTACAGGCCGGGCTCGATCGTTAGCACCATGCCTTCGCGCAAGATGCGGCTGGGGCGGTTTTTGATGGTTTCGTTGCTGAGCGGGTCTTTGCGCTCGGTCGTATTCGCCAACTCCGATAGCTCGTTGTATCCGCCGCAGTCGTGCACGTCCATGCCTAGCCAGTGGCCAGTGCGGTGCATGTAGAACTGGAAATAGGCCCGCTGGTCGATCACGTCCTGAAAGCTGCCGTGTTTGTCGCGGCTTAACAGGCCTACGTCTAGCATGCCTTGGGCTAGCACTTTGACGGCTGCCTCGTGCGGGTCTACAAATCGCATGCCGGGTTTAGTGACCGCTATGGCAGCCTCCTGACTGGCTAGCACCAATTCGTAGAGCTCTTTTTGCGCTCCGGTGAATTTGCCATTGGCGGGAAAGGTGCGGGTGATGTCGCTGGCATAGCTGTCTAGCTCGCAGCCTGCGTCGATCAGCACCAGGTCGCCGTTTTGGATGGGCGCGGTGTCGGCGCGGTAGTGCAGTACGCAGGCGTTGGCACCGGCGGCGACGATGCTGCCGTAGGCGGGGTATTGCGAGCCGTGCAGGCGGAACTCGTGGAGTAATTCAGCGTCCAGGTGGTATTCACGCACGTCTTTGCCGGCGCGGGTCATGCGGGCGCACAGCTGCATGGCGCGGATGTGGGCACCGGCGCTGATCTGCGCGGCGCGGCGCATGGTGTCTACTTCGTAGGCGTCTTTAAACAGGCGCATTTCGTCCAGGATGCTGCATAGGTCGCGCTGCTGCTCTGGGCACAGCGCGCCGTAGCGTACGCGGGCACGCACCTTGCCCAGCCAGCCGTCGATGCGCGTCTCTAGCCCGGGGTGGATGGCGAAGGGGTACCACACGGTGTGTTGGTTTTCTAGCAGTTTGGGCAGGTGCTGCTCTATCTCGGTGTTGGAATGGGCGGCGGTTAAGCCCAGCGCCTCAGGCGCGGCCTCGGGGCCCAGGCGGTAGCCGTCCCAGATCTCGCGCTCCATATCTTTGGGCTGGCAAAACAATGTGGTGCTGCCGTCAGACTGGATAACCAGGGTGGCACCGGGCTCGGTAAAGCCGGTGAGGTAGTAAAAGTAGCTGTCGTGCCGGTACAAAAAGTCGTTGTCGCGGTTGCGCTGGCGCTCGGGGGCGGTGGGCACGATGGCGATACTGTCTTTGCCCAGCTGGGCGGCCACACGGGCGCGGCGCTGGGCATACAAGGCGTGGGGGGGGGCGTTGTTCATGCTGGTAATCCTTGTGCTATGCGCAGCAGCTCCATGCCGCGCTCCACGCGGTTAGCGCCGCGCTGCTGGCGTACTTTAAAGCGTGTCTCCGCGTCAAACTCGACTAAAGCTTGGGTTGTCAGTTCATCAAGTAGACGCGACAAGCTCACGCCTTGCTGCTCGGCCATGGCTTTGAGGCGTTCGTGTTTGTGGTCTGGTAGTCGTAATGTCAGTGCGCTCATGATGACAATTCCTTTAAAAACTCTGGCGGTGTGTTGTACCGCAATAAGGGAAACCGTAGCTCCATCGATGCAAAATCCCGTAGGTTCCAAGTCACTATATGGCTAGCGGCGCAAGCTACAGCGAGCTCAACAACGTGGTTATCTGCCTCATCACGCAGGTTGGGGCGCCATGTAAAGTAGGTTTTAACCCAACGACAGCTATCTAAAAAAATATCCAATAACTCCTCACGCTGTGCGCGATTTAAGCGGCAAGATTCAAATAGAGATTCACGCGATAAGACATCTTCGTATTCACTTAACAGTGCCGATCCCATAGCAGGTGTTATTTTCCCTTGGATGCACAACTCAATAAGTTTGGCTGATGCACCAGTGCCCATACAGGCACCTACAAAAACATTGGTATCCAATACAATCATAGCCAAATGATACCATTAATCTATAATTTGGTATCGTATTTGACACCAAACTATAGATTAAGGTGCGTCAGTCGCTCAGGCGTCCCCACATCCGTCCACTCTTCCTTGAACAGCTCTGCACTCACCAGCCCCACGTCCATCGCAGACCGCAGCAGCGGGGCCAAGGCGGCTTTAACGCCGTGCGGGTTACCCACGGGCACATCGCAAAACGGCGGCGCAAACAGGGCGTGTTTGTACAGGCCGATGGTGCTGTAGGTGTAGAGCGCGTGGCCTGCGTCTTTGGGCAGGTTCAGCGCCTGACCATCGGGGCTTAAGCCAAAATCACCACCCGCGTTGTGCGGCGGGTTGGGTACCAGCCAAAGGTGGGCTAGCTTGTCGGATTGGGCAAACTTGTCATACGCAGCAGGGCTGAACGCGAAAGTGGGCGCAAACACATCGCCTGCCAGTACCCAGAACACCTGGTGCAGCTGCGGCAGCGCGCGGCTAATGCCGCCTGCGGTTTCTAACGCGTAGCCAAAGTCTTGGCCTTCGTGCGAATAGCTGATGCGCAGCTGCTCTGTATTTAATAGCTCTTTGTGCCCTGCTCTATTGGGCTTATGGCCTAAATGACCGGTAAAGTGCTGTTCTATCTGCTGGCCCAGCCAGGCGGTGTTGATTAGCTGCCGGGTAAAACCGTTGGCGGCCAGCGCCTCTACGGGCCACTGCATCAGCGGTTTGCCGCGCACTTGCAAAAGCGGCTTGGGGCAGGTGTCGGTCAGCGGGCGCATGCGCTCGCCACGGCCAGCGGCAAGGATGATAGCGTGGGCTAGGTGGGTCAAGATGGTTGGCCTCGGTGCAAGGTATTGCGCACCACCTGCTGTGCGTTAAAAATGTGCAGCAGGGCGTCCATCAGCGCATGGGCTTTGGCAGTATGGTCGCCGCCAAAATTGCACACATATACGTCCAGCGTCACGCCGCGCAGCTCGGGCCAGGTGTGCACGCACAGGTGCGATTCTGCTAGTAATACCGTAGCTGTCACACCAGCAACACCTTGGGCATTGGGGGGGAACTGGTGAAAAAGCTGGGCCACGGCTTGCAGGCCCACCGCGTGCACGGCTTGCACGCAGGCGGTGCCCAGGCGGTCGGCGTCGGTCAGCCAGGCGGCGTCGCATTGGCAGTGGCTTAAATCGGCGGTAAGGTGCAGTCCTTGCATGGGCTTAACTGTAATGGATGCGGGGGCCGCGGCCCGGCGGCCCGCCAGCCCGTTAAAATCTCGGGTTTCCCCCAACCTTGCACCCAGCCCATTGTTCCGGCAGCCTCCCATGACACAAAACACACAAGATATGGCCAACGCAATCCGTGCGCTGGCAATGGACGCAGTTCAGGCTGCCAACTCAGGCCACCCCGGCGCACCCATGGGCATGGCCGATATGGCCGTCGCCTTGTGGGGCCGCCACCTGCGCCACAACCCGGCCAACCCGCATTGGGCCGACCGTGACCGCTTTGTGCTGTCAAACGGCCACGGCTCGATGCTGATCTACGCCCTGCTGCACCTTACCGGCTACGACCTGCCGATGCGTGAGCTGAAGAACTTTCGCCAGCTGCACAGCAAAACCCCTGGCCACCCCGAGGTAGATGTCACCCCCGGCGTAGAGACCACCACCGGCCCCTTGGGCCAGGGCCTGACCAACGCGGTAGGCATGGCGCTGGCTGAAAAACTGCTGGCGGCCGAGTTCAACCAGCCCGGCCACAGCATTGTGGGCCACCACACCTATGTGTTTTTGGGCGACGGCTGCCTGATGGAAGGCATCAGCCACGAGGCCTGCGCCCTGGCGGGCGCCTGGAAGCTGAACAAACTCATCGCCCTGTATGACGACAACGGCATCAGCATTGACGGCCAGGTCGCGCCCTGGTTTACAGACAACACCGCCCAGCGCTTTAAGGCCTATGGCTGGCATGTGATTGAAAAAATCGACGGCCACAATGTGGGCGCCGTAGACCGCGCCATTGCGGACGCTAAAAACTCTGCCGACAAGCCCACGCTGATCATCTGCAAAACGCATATCGGTAAAGGCAGCCCGAACCGCGCGGACACCGCCAAGGCGCACGGCGAGCCACTGGGCGCCGAAGAAATTGCCCTCACCCGCGCCGCGCTGGGCTGGGCGCACGCACCATTTGACATTCCGAAAGAAGTTTACGACGACTGGAACGCCTTGGCCAAGGGCACCCAGGCCGAGCTGAGCTGGGACACCCGCTTTGCCGGCTACCGCCAGGCGCATCCCGAGCTGGCCAACGAATTCTTGCGCCGCATGGCGGGCGACCTGCCGAAGAATTTTGCCCAAACCGTGGTCGACGTCGTGCTGGCCGCCAACGCCAAGGCCGAAACCGTTGCCAGCCGCAAGGCATCGCAAATCGCGCTGGAGGCCTTTACCGCCGCCCTGCCCGAGATGCTGGGCGGCAGCGCCGACCTGACCGGCTCGAACCTGACCAACACCAAGAGCACCCCGCCGATGCGCATTGACGCAGCGGGCGACATAAAGCGCGATGCCGACGGCAAGCTGGGCCGCCACATCAACTACGGCGTGCGCGAGTTTGGCATGGCCGCCATCATGAACGGCATTACCCTGCACGGCGGCTTTATACCCTACGGCGGCACCTTCCTTACCTTTAGCGACTACAGCCGCAACGCCATCCGCATGGCGGCCCTCATGAAAAAGCGCGTGGTGCATGTGTTTACCCACGACAGCATTGGCCTAGGCGAAGACGGCCCGACGCACCAGTCGATCGAGCACGCCGCGTCACTGCGTTTGATACCCAACCTGGACGTGTGGCGCCCGGCGGACACCGCCGAGACCGCGGTGGCTTGGGCCGTGGCCTTGCAAAATAAAAACAAGCCTACCGCGCTGCTACTGAGCCGCCAAAACCTGCCCTACGCCCCCAAGGCCAGCTCCCACGTAGCGCCGGACGCCTCAGGGCTGGACAACATCAGCAAAGGCGCTTATGTGCTGGCCGAGCCGCAAGAGGTGGGCATCAACAAAAAGCCCCAAGCCATCATCATCGCTACTGGCTCTGAAGTGCAATTGGCACTGAAGGCGCAGGAACTGCTTGCGACCAAGAAAATTGCGGTGCGCGTGGTGTCTATGCCCAGCACCACCACCTTTGACAAACAAACCACTGCTTACAAAAAAGCCGTGCTGCCCGCTGGCATACCGCGCATTGCGGTGGAGATGGGCTGTACCGACGGCTGGTGGAAGTACGGCGTAGCGGCGGTGGTGGGTATCGACACCTACGGAGAGTCAGCCCCCGCGCCTGACCTGTTTCAGCATTTTGGATTTACCCCCGACAATGTGGCCCAAACCGTGCAAGCTGTTTTGCGTGCCCGTTGACCGCGCGGCCAACTAATTTTTTTGTCAGTGTTAATAACCTTAAGGAGATTCTCATGAAAGTTCACCACATCCTCGCCGCCCTCATCGCTGTGTGCGCCACCGCCGTGTCGGCCCAAACCCTTACCGGCGTGAAGGTTGACAACGCAGCCCTTACCGTGGGCGGCACCGTCAAAGCTACCGCCGAGATTGACGTCAAAGACAACGTCATCAACTGCGGCATGCGCATCAACTGGGGCGACGGCACCTTTGCCGAAAACAAAATCAACCAGGCCCAAGACGTGCCCATGGTGGCTACCCACCAGTACGCCAAGCCCGGCAAGTACGAGGTAATGGCTGAAGGCCACCGCGTGGGCTCGTTGCTCAAGTGCGCTGGCAAAAACCAGATCACCGTCGTGACGGTAGCTGCGCCTCCAGTAGCCGCACCAGCGCCAGCAGCAGCTGCGCCCGCAGCAGCAGCTGCACCGGTAGCCAAAGCTGCTGTAGCCGAGACCTGCCCAGCGGGCTGGAAGCTGGCCAAGCCCGGTGTGAACAAAAAGACCAAGTCCTTCACCTGCACCGCCAAAGCCAACACCAAGTTGCCCGAAGCCAAAGTGGCTTGCCCAGGCGAGTTGACGTATTTTGAGAATGCGAAAAAAGGCCAGCTCGGCTGCCGCGTGTAATTTTATTTTTGATTCTGGAGAAACTGGTATGACCATCAAGGTAGGCATCAACGGCTTTGGCCGCATCGGACGCATGGTGTTCCGCGCTGCGGTACAAAACTTTTCTGACATTGAAATCGTCGGCATCAACGACTTGCTGGAGCCCGACTACTTGGCCTATATGCTCAAGTACGACAGCGTGCACGGCCGTTTTAAGGGCGATGTGTCAGTCGATGGCAAGACCTTGGTGGTCAACGGCAAGCGCATTCGCCTCACCGCAGAGCGCGACCCGTCTACCCTGAAGTGGAGCGAAGTCGGCGCCGATGTGGTGATTGAGTCCACCGGCTTGTTCCTGGACAAAGTCACTGCGCAAAAGCACCTGGACGCAGGCGCCAAAAAAGTGGTCATGTCGGCTCCGAGCAAAGACGACACTCCGATGTTCGTCTACGGCGTGAACGACAAAACCTACGCGGGCCAAGCCATTATTTCCAACGCCTCCTGCACCACCAATTGCCTGGCCCCCGTGGCCAAGGTATTGAACGACAAATGGGGTATCAAGCGCGGCCTGATGACCACCGTGCACGCAGCTACTGCTACGCAAAAAACCGTGGACGGCCCGTCGAACAAAGACTGGCGCGGCGGCCGCGGTATTTTGGAGAACATCATTCCCTCCAGCACGGGCGCAGCCAAGGCCGTGGGCGTGGTGATTCCTGAGCTGAACAAAAAGCTCACGGGTATGTCGTTTCGCGTGCCTACCAGTGACGTGTCGGTGATTGACTTGACCGTAGAGCTGGTAAAAGAAGCCAGCTATGCCGAGATCTGCGCCGAGATGAAAGCCCAAAGTCTGGGTGCCATGAAGGGCGTGCTGGGCTACACCGAAGACAAGGTGGTGGCCAGCGACTTTAGAGGCGAAAGCTGCACCAGCGTGTTCGACGCCGACGCAGGCATTGCACTGGACAGCACCTTTGTGAAGGTGGTGAGCTGGTATGACAACGAATGGGGCTACAGCAACAAAACGCTGGAGATGGTGCGCGTAGTAGCCAGCAAATAACGTCAAGCAAGTTAAAAGCGCTCGAACGCTCAGTTCGAGCGCTTTTTTATTGCCGAATCGGGCTGCAGCCCAATAGAATATCGCACAAATTGCTATAAACCTAAATCCGGCAGTTACCCAGCGCCCATAAGTTGCGCAGGCGGTATCCATGGCGGCAAAGGGCGTGTGATTTTGGCCACCACATAGTTCAGG
>JAYUHM010000267.1:0-20226 GCA_043766985.1 Polaromonas sp. | reverse complement strand
GCGCAACGCCACGCATATTGCAGCCTAAGCCACTTAGCAAATGGGGCAGAGAGAAATTGTCAATTTCTGGTTAATAGAACAGTATTGGCCGCGGAGCTGTGCACACCAAGTGCCATGGCGAGCACAGTCAAGCACCTGAGCGCGCACAGAGTCTATGCACACACAACCTAACGCAAGCACCAGCACATACACAGGGCTACAAATTGAACGCCGCCCGTAACCCCATAGCATCCCGCCAACGCCGCAGATGCACATGCTGCTCACCCGGTTTGATGCGCACTACACGAGCAAAGTCTACTGCCACCACAGCGGTAATGTCGGCGATGCTCAACTGCTCTGCGGCGATAAAGTCGCGCCCTGCCAGGCGCTCGTTCAGCATGTCAAAAAAGTGCTGCACCCGCAGCAGCCCACGCGCGGCCAGCTCGGGAATTTGCGGGTAGTCTACCGGCCCGGGCAGCGCGCGGTTGGCCATGGCGGGGGCGCTGTTGCGCAGGGCCTCAGCGATGGCGATCAGGCCTTCAAACTCTACACGCCAGTGCCAGCTGGCAATCTCGGCTTTGTCCAGCGCAGTGGTGCCCAGCAGGGGCGGCTGCGGAAAGCGGGCCTCAATGTAGGCGGTGATGGCGGCGTTGTCAGTCAGCACTGCGCCCTCGTCTGTTTGCAGGGCGGGCACCGTACATTGCGGGTTGATGGCGCGGTAGGCGGCGCTGAGCTGCTCGCCGCTGCGCAGGTCGATTTGCACGGTCTCGTGCGGTACGCCTTTTTCGGCCAGCAAGATGCGGGCGCGGCGGGGGCTGGGGGCTGTGGCGCAGTCGTAGAAGGTAATCATGTCTTGGCTTGATCGTCTTTTGCAACGGGGTTTGCAGTGAGCTTGGCAGCCAGTGCGGCAAAGTCGGCTGCATCGTGCCGCTCTGGCAACTGGCTCTCGGCCGCTCCCCATGTGCGGTTAACCATGCGGCCACGCTGCACTGCGGGGCGCTTGGCGATGTCATCCGTCCAGCGCATGACATGGGTGTAGCTTTGCACTTGCAAAAACTCTCCCGCTTCGTAGAGCAAGCCTTTGGCCAGTGCGCCGTACCAGGCCCACACCGCCATATCGGCAATCGTGTAGTCGTTGCCAGCGAGGTACGGACTTTCAGCCAAGCGACGATCCAAAACGTCGAGCTGGCGTTTGACCTCCATGGCAAAACGGTCGATAGGGTATTGCATTTTGCTGGGCGCGTAGGCGTAGAAGTGGCCGAACCCACCGCCCAAATATGGCGCGCTGCCCATCTGCCAAAACAGCCACGACAGGCATTCGGCTTTGGCAGCCGCATCCGCTGGCAAAAAGGCAGCAAACTTCTGCGCCAAGTACAAAAGAATAGCGCCCGACTCGAACACGCGCACTGGCGTGGGACCGCTGCGGTCGAGCAGTGCGGGTATTTTGGAGTTGGGGTTGACGGCTACAAAGCCGCTGCTGAACTGGTCGCCTTCGTTGATTTTGATGAGCCATGCGTCATACTCCGCGCCCACATGGCCCAGGGCCAGCAGCTCTTCGAGCATGACGGTAACCTTTACGCCGTTGGGTGTCGCCAGCGAGTACAACTGAAACGGGTGCTTGCCCACCGGCAGGTCTTTGTCATGCGTCGCGCCTGCAATCGGGCGATTGATGTTGGCAAAGCGGCCGCCGTTGGCTTTGTCCCATGTCCACACCGTGGGTGGGGTGTAGTCGGCGGGGCTGTTGGGGACGGTGGGTTGGGTGGCTTCGGTCATGGTGCGGGTCTCTTTAAACTTTATGGGCCTTGGAACTTCATTGTCCTTGGAATTTAGGCGCACGCTTGTCCACAAACGCGGCGGCTGCGCCTTTGTGGTCATCGGTCTCGAAGGTGCGGATCATGTGGATGGCCTCGGCGTCCAGCACATCCGACAGTGAGGCGCGCAGGCCTGCGTTGAGGTTGCGCTTCATGTAGCCGATGGCGATGGTGGGTAGCTGGGCCAGCTCGGTGGCCCAGGCGCGCGCGGCATCTGCCAGTTGTGCGGCGGGTACCGAGCGGTTGACCAAGCCGATGCGCAGGGCCTCGCTGCCCAGCAGCACCTGGCCGGTAAAGTACATCTCGCGCGCCTTGGCGGCACCCACGATGTGGTTCAAAAAGTAGCTGCCACCAAAGTCGCCCGACAGGCCGACCTTGGAGAAGGCGGTGGTCAGCTTGGCATCGTCTGCGGCTATGCGCATATCGCAAGCCAAGGCCAGGGACAGCCCCGCGCCTGCGGCCGGGCCGGGGATGACGGCCAGCGTGGGCTTGGGCATCTCGTGCAGCCAGCGGCTGACTTCCATGCGGGCGCGCAGGTCGGATACCTTGTGGTCAAACGACATCGTGCTGGGCGCGCCAGCAGCGTTTCTGGCAAAGCCTTTCACGTCGCCGCCAGCGCAAAAAGCCGCACCACTGCCCGTGAGCACCACCAGGCGGATGGCCGGGTCTAGCGCCAAGCGCTGCAAAGCCTGTGCCAGCGCGGCCAGCATCTCGCGCGTCAAGGCGTTGCGTGCCTCGGGGCGGTTCATGGTGAGGGTGGCGATGCAGCCCTCAATGGTTTCCAGCAGGTCTTGGGTCACATGACGCTCCTTGATTGCTATAATATTAGTAGCTGCTTGTGCTATATTCTATTGGGCTAGTAGCCTTTTTAACTACAAAACACCGCCAAAGCGATGGTACGCGCAAGTTGACGCTATCGTAGCCTTAAAACCCCGCACCAGGCGGTCAAATTCACCGTTTTAGTAATGGAAACCCCGCTATTCGCCAGCGCCACGGCTGGTTTTAATATGACAGTCATATTGCAGCGTTAACCTGTATTTTTTGTTACCTTTCGGAGCCTCTCCATGAAATTACGTCTATCCACTATTGCCGTGGCCGCGGCTATGTCGGCCACCGCCTACGCCCAAACCGAGATCCAGTGGTGGCACTCCATGACCGCTGTCAACAACGAGGTGGTGAACGACCTGGCCAACAACTTCAACGCCTCGCAAAAAGCGTACAAAATCGTTCCCACCTTCAAGGGCACCTATACCGAGTCCTTCACCGCCGCCGTAGCCGCCTTCAGCGCAGGCAATGCACCGCATGTGTTGCAGGTGTTTGAGGTGGGCACCGCCACCATGATGTCCAATAAAGGCGTGACTGTACCGGTAGGCAAAATGATGAAAGACGCGGGTGAAAAGTTCGACCCCAAAACTTTTGTATCGGCAGTAGCTGGCTACTACACCTCACCCAGCGGCGAGATGCTGAGCTTTCCATTCAATAGCTCCACCACGGTGTTCTACATCAACAAAGACGCTTTCAAGGCGGCGGGCATTGACACTACCAAGCCGCCTGCCACTTGGCCCGAGGTGGCTCTGGCCGCCGCCAAGCTCAAGGCCAGCGGCCACAAGTGCCCATTCACCACCGCCTGGCAGGGCTGGACCCAGCTGGAGAGCTTCTCGGCCTGGCACAACGCCGAATTTGCCACCAAGGGCAATGGCATGCAAGGGGCAGACGCGCGCATGAAGGTGAACTCGCCTCTGCATGTGCGCCACATTGAAAACCTGGCCAATATGGCCAAGCAGGAACTGTTTGTCTACAAGGGCCGCTCCAACGTGCCCGAGGCCAGCTTTATCTCGGGCGAATGCGCCATGATGCCTACGTCCACCGGCTTCTACGGCAACGTGGCCAAAAACGCCAAATTCAACTGGGCGCTTGCGCCTCTGCCCTACTACCCTGACGTGCCCGGCGCACCGCAAAACACCGTGATCGGTGGGGCCAGTCTGTGGGTGATGGCTGGTAAAAAAGCTGACGAGTACAAAGGCATTGCGCAGTTTTTCAGCTACTTGTCCAAGCCTGATGTGCAAGCTGCATTGCACCAGCGCACGGGCTATTTGCCCATCACTACTGCCGCATTCCAGGCCACCGAAGCTTCGGGTTTTTACCAAAAAAATCCAGGCACTGACGTGGGCGTGAACCAGATGATCCGCAAAACCACCGACAAGTCGCGCGGCATTCGTCTGGGCAACTACGTGCAGATTCGCACCATCGAGGACGAAGAGCTGGAGCAGGTCTGGGGCGGCAAAAAGTCCGCCAAAGACGCACTGGACTCCATCGTCTCGCGCGGCAACGATCTGCTGGAGCGCTTTGAGAAAGCCAACAAGTAATTCCCACAGCCTGCCGTACCTATCCACCGCTGCGAAGACTGGATAAACTGGCTTCATGGATAAACGGGTCGTTTTTAAATCCGCGTGGCTGCCTTGGGTGTTAATAGCACCTCAGGTGGTCGTCATTGCGGTGTTTTTCTTCTGGCCCGCAGCCCAGGCACTGCTGCAGTCGGTGCAGCAGTCCAACGCCTTTGGCACCTCGGTAGAGTTTGTCGGGCTGGAGAACTTTCGCAATCTATGGAACGACCCTACCTACCTCGCCTCGTTCTTCACGACAGCAGTATTTTCTACCCTGGTAGCGGTGCTGGGCATCAGCATCTCGCTGCTGCTGGCGGTGTTGGCCGACCGTATTGTCAAGGGTGCGCTGGTCTATAAAACCCTGCTCATCTGGCCCTACGCCGTGGCCCCTGCCGTGGCAGGCGTGTTGTGGCTGTTCATGTTTGCGCCCAGCGTGGGCGTAGTGTCGTTCTGGCTGCGCTCGCTGGGCATCAACTGGAACCACCTGCTCAATGGCGGCCAGGCCATGACCCTGGTAATCATGGCGGCAGTGTGGAAGCAGATTTCGTATAACTTTTTGTTTTTTCTGGCCGGTTTGCAAAGCATTCCTAAGTCGCTCATTGAGGCGGCGGCCATCGACGGTGCACGGCCCTGGCGGCGCTTTTGGACCATTGTGTTCCCCCTGCTCTCGCCCACCACGTTTTTCCTGCTGGTGATCAACATCGTCTACGCGTTTTTTGATACCTTTGGCATCATTGACGCAGCCACCGAAGGCGGACCCGGCAAAGACACCTCCATCCTTGTCTACAAGGTGTACTACGACGGCTTCAAAGCCATGGACTTGGGCGGCTCGGCATCCCAGTCGGTGGTGCTGATGGTGATTGTGGTGGTGCTCACCGTAGTGCAGTTCCGCTTTGTGGAGAAGAAAGTGAACTATTAGCATGGTTGAACGTCGCCCCTGGCTCACCGCCCTGTCCCATGCCGCGCTTATACTGGGCGTGCTGGTGGTCGCCTTTCCGTTGTACCTTACCTTCGTGGCATCCACCCATACGGTAGATGCCATCATCCACGCGCCCATGCCCTTGTTGCCGGGATCGCACATGGTAGAAAACTATACTGCGGCGTGGAACGGCACCGGTGGTGGCAACGGCTCCAAGGCACCCGTCGGGCAGATGATGCTGGTCAGCATGGTGAGCGCATTGGTGATTGCGCTGGGCAAGATTGCTATCTCGCTGCTCTCAGCCTTTGCCATCGTCTATTTCCGCTTTCCGTTTCGCATGTTTTTCTTCTGGGCCATCTTCGTCACCTTGATGCTGCCGGTGGAGGTGCGCATTTTGCCCACCTACAAGGTCGTGGCCGACTTGGGTTTGCTCAACAGCTACGCAGGCCTCACGGTGCCACTGATAGCCTCGGCCACTGCCACCTTTTTGTTCCGTCAGTTTTTCTTGACCGTGCCGGAGGAGCTGACTGAGGCCGCGCGCATGGACGGCGCTGGGCCTATGCGCTTCTTCATAGACGTGCTGGTGCCGCTGTCCACCACGTCTATCGCTGCACTCTTCGTCATCCAGTTCATCTACGGCTGGAACCAGTACCTATGGCCGCTGCTCATCACCACCAACGAGAACATGTACCCGGTCGTCATCGGCATCAAACGCATGATCTCTGGGGGTGACGCACAAACCGAATGGAACGTGGTCATGGCAACGGCCCTGCTGGCCATGATTCCCCCCGCGCTGGTGGTGATGCTGATGCAGAAGTGGTTTGTGAAGGGGCTGGTTGATACGGAGAAGTGATTTATTTTTTTGGTTTGAATGTGGGGGTTGAAGGGGGGAGTTTTTGAACGCAGAGGGCGCGAAGGTTTCGCAAAGGGCGCAAAAAAGAAATACCAAAATGAATTCAAAATAATGTAATTCAATTTGAATTTTTAAAACTAACGATGAAAGATCGATTTTTCTCTCTTAATTTTTGTATTCTTTTTCCTCCTTCTGCGCCCTTTGCGAAACCTTCGCGACCGCTGCGTTCAAAAAATCCCCGTATTTAGGAATTAAAAATGGCAGCAATACAACTACACAACATCATCAAGCGCTACGGCAAAGGCCCCAAGGCTAACCAAGTCATCCACGGCGTGAATGCCGAGATCACCGATGGGGAGTTTGTCGTTATCGTTGGCCCCTCCGGTTGCGGTAAATCTACGCTGCTGCGCATGGTGGCGGGCCTTGAGGAAATCAGCGAAGGCACCATCAGCATTGGGGGCAAGGTGGTGAACGACCTGGAGCCGTCGGAGCGCGATATTGCGATGGTGTTCCAAAACTACGCGCTGTACCCGCACATGAGCGTGTTCACCAATATGGCCTATGGCCTGAAGATTGCAAAGGTGCCTGAGGCCGAGATCAAGCAACGGGTAGACAAAGCCGCCGCCATGCTCGAACTCGGCCCCTACCTGGACCGCAAGCCGCGTGAACTGTCGGGCGGGCAGCGCCAGCGCGTGGCCATGGGCCGCGCCATTGTGCGCAAGCCGCAGGTGTTTTTGTTTGACGAGCCGCTGAGTAACCTGGACGCCAAGCTGCGCGCATCCACCCGTTTGCAAATTCAAAAACTGCACCGTGAACTAGGCATTACCTCGCTGTTTGTCACGCACGACCAGGTCGAGGCCATGACCTTGGCGCAGCGCATGATGGTGTTGAACGGTGGCCATGTGGAGCAGTTTGGCACCCCCGATGAGGTATACCACCGCCCCGCCAGCACCTTTGTGGCCAGCTTTATTGGCTCGCCGCCCATGAACCTGATGAAGCATGTGCAAGGCAGCAAAGCGGCGCATATTTTGGGTATCCGACCGGAGCATCTGGACATTGGCAGCGAAGGCTGGCAAGTGACCGTAGAGTCGATAGAAATGCTGGGCGCTGAACGCCTGCTGTACTGCAAAATCGGCGACGAGTATTTGATTGTGCGGGCCGACGAAGGCACCGTGGCACCGCAGATTGGCCAAAGCCTGCATGTGCTGCCGCGCGCTGACCGCGTGCACCATTTTGACGCCGCTACGGGCAAGCGCATCGCATAAAACTTTCCTCTTTAAGCCGACCTCTTTGCACCCACCTTTAGCGCATATATTGCCGCTGCGAATTTCTGCGATGATGCAGCCATGAACACACGCGCCCTACTCTTGTTAGCACTTGCCGCTAGCGCCTTGCTAGCCAGTTGCGGCTATGGCTTTAACGATGGCAAGCTGACCATGGACTTTTCTGCACTGCAAATCCAAAACGCCATTGCACCGAAGTTTCCGGTTGAAAACTGCCCCATGCCGCTGACCTGCATCAAGCTGCAAAACCCCAAGATCAGCCTGCCGGAAAACTCCGACCGTATAGAGCTGACGTTTGACAGCATCGTCACGCTCTTGCAGCAGCCCATCACGGGCTCGGCCGTGGTGTCCGCTAAGCCGCGCTACCAGGCCAGTACGGGTGAAGTGTTTTTAGACGACTCGCGTTTTCAAGACATGCAACTGCGCGGCGTGCCGCCCAACCTGACCAATGCCATCATGCAATACGGCTCGGTGCTGGCCCAGCAGACTTTGCAGCGCACGCCCATTTACAGCTTTAAGAACGCCCAGGCCGAGAAAATTGCCAGAATGGGCATTGCTGATGTGAAGGTGGTGAACGGCAAACTGCGGGTAGTGTTTGACCCCACATTGGCGCAAGGCGCCAAGTAGTAACGACAGTGGCTAGCTCTGTAGCCCCACGACCTCCACACCGTCGCGCACATACTGCTCAGTGCCGCCATACACCACCATCCTGCGCTCTACGCGCTCGCCCAGCAGTTTGCCCACTTGGCGCAGGCTTTTAGAAAAATCGCTGTGATAGGTTTGGCTTGATTTGATTTCTACCAAACCCAGGCGGTTGGCCTGCAAACCGTTTTCCACCACCAGATCTACCTCCAGACCATTGCTGTCGCGCCAAAAATGCAGGCGCGCCCGCTCGCCCTGGTTTTCAAAATACTTGGCAAACTCCGTGATTACCAAGTTTTCAAAAAGGTGGCCGCGCTGCGGGTGGCTGGCAAGCTGGTCAGCTGTGTTAACGCCCATCAGCCAAGCAGCCAAGCCGGTATCGTAGAAATACAGTTTGGGCGACTTGATCAAACGCTTACCCAGGTTTTCAAACCAAGGCGGCAGCAAAAATACCACGTAGCCCATCTCCAGCAGGTTGATCCACGAGGCAATGGTGTGCTGCGACACGCCCACATCATTAGCCAGGCTGTTGTAGTTGACTATTTGCCCCACGCGCCCAGCGCACAGGCGCACCATGCGGCGAAACTCAGCCACATTGCGCAGCGCCACCAGCTCGCGTAGATCGCGCTGGATATAGGTTTCAAAATAATCGTTAAAAAAATCTGCTAGTGCTATGCCCTGCGCATGTACCGCAGGGTAGCCACCTGCGTGCAGCAGGCGCGTGGTGCTGTGTGGCAAGCCCGCCGCGCGCAGCTCCAGCATAGACAGCGGCAGCAGCCGCAGCACCGCAGTACGGCCCGCTAACGACTGGCGCACAGAGTCCATCAGGTCAAACTGCTGGCTACCCGTGAGGATAAATTTGCGTTTATCTTCTCCGGCAGCCCCGTCTAGTTGACCAAAGCGCCATTCGTCTACCACCACCTGTACCGACGACAAAATATCCGGCAGGCGCTGCACTTCGTCCAAAATAGCGCCACCTGGATACTGCGCTAAAAACCCACGCGGGTCGGTCTGCGCAAACTGACGGGTGTTGCTGTCCTCCAGGTTGGCATAGGGCAAATGCGGGAAGGCCTGCCTGCACAGCGTTGTCTTGCCCGACTGGCGCGGCCCGGTTAACGTGACGACGGGATAAGGGCCAGAACGGCGAATTAACGTGTTAAAAAGGTGACGTTGCAAGCCCATAATTTATGTAAATTTGAAGTACAACTTCATTTTTACATAAACATTAACTGTACGCAACTACCAATTTAGCCAATATATCCGATCTATGTCGCGTAAGGTGTAGACGCACATGCCGCTCCCATGCAAGCACAGGCGGGGCACAGCGCACTTATCACTATGCGCCCGGACGCATGGGGCAAGCCCAGTGCGTCGCGAGCCGGAAAGCGCCTGGCTGGCTAATCTGCCGCCTCGTTGTTTTTGCCATGCGGTGCATCGCAAAAAACACTTTACCAACGGCCAGCACAAGTAGCTATGGACAACACCACCCGAAAACCAATGTTGTTGTTCCAGTTGTCGGGGTCGTTCCTGTTACGGTACGAGCAGCGTGCGTTGTTGGCCGTGTTGTTCCACGAGCCACCGCGCAGCGCTGGTGTCGGCGCTTCCCTGGTGGTGCATTCTACGCAGCATGCACCCACACAGCAATGCACCTACAGCCCCTGCGTCATCACCCTTATGGCAACAGCTCACCAGCTGGGCCAACCTGCTCAAAGCATGGCAGGCGGCCGCACGCGGAAAGCGCAGCCAGAGCGAGGTAGCCACGTTTGAGCTGGCCTTAGAAAACAACTTGTTCACCCTGCAGGGCCAGCTACAAAGCGGCAGCTACCACCCCGCGCCCTACCGCTCCTTCCACATCCGCGACCCCAAGCACCGCCTGGTGAGCGCCGCCGCGTTTACCGACCGGGTAGTGCACCACGCGCTGGTGCAAAGCATTGAGCCGCTATTTGAAAAACAGTTCAGCTTTGACAGCTACGCCAACCGCATAGGCAAAGGCACCCATAAAGCCCAGGGCCGCGCCCAGCACTTTATGCGCGGCCACCGCTACGTGCTGCAATGCGACATCAAACAGTTCTTCCCCAGCGTAGACCACGCTGTGCTCTTGCAACTACTGGCGCGCAGTGTGCATTGCAAAAACACCTTAGCGCTGTGCCACACCATTTTGCATAGCGGCGACGGCGTGCTGGCCAGCGAGTACACGCAGGTGTACTTTGCAGGTGACGACCTGCTGGCCGCCCAGCGCCCACGCGGCCTGCCCATCGGCAACCTGACCAGCCAGTTCTGGGCCAACGTGTATATGAATGACCTTGACCAGTTCATAAAGCGCACGCTGCGCTGCAAAGCCTATGTGCGCTATGTGGACGACTTTGCGCTGTTTGCGGACGACAAAGCCCAGCTCTGGGCCTGGAAGGCAGCCATACGCGACAAGCTCAACACGCTAAGGCTGACCATGCACGAAGCCAGCAGCACCGTGTACCCGGTGAAAAGCGGCATGCCGTTTTTAGGCATGCAACTGTTTGCCCAGCACCGCCGCCTGAAAACCCGCAACGCCCGCGCCTTTGAGGCGCGCCTGCGCGAATGGCAAACCCTGGTTGCCCAAGGCGACATGACGCTGGCCCAGGTGCAGCAGCGCGTGCAAGGCTGGGTAGCCCACGCCCAGCAGGCCGAAACCGGCCGCCTGCGCGAGACTATTTTTGCCAAGTTTGACTTTAAAACACCGAAAAAACCCAAGGATGCCCCATGAACACCTCCACCCGCACCATCACCCCCGGCGCTGCCGCAGGCACCGCCACCAGCGCCGCAGCCACCAGCCCACTGTTTAGCAAAACCTACGACCTGCTGCACTGGCTGGTGCCCATCACGCTAAAGTTTCCGCGCCAGCAGCGCTTTGTAGGCGCTGTAGCCCTGCAAGAAGGCTGCCAGACCCTGCTGGCGCGTCTGCTGGAGGCTCAGCGCTCTGAACGCCCCTTAAAACGCCTGCTGTACGCCGATGTAGCCTTGGCCCAGCTACGCCTGAACTGGCGGTTGGCGCAAGACTGGCAGCTGGTATCGCCCGGCCAGTTTGAGCACGGCGCGCGGCTGATGGACGAGGTGGGCAGACTGCTGGGCGCATGGCTCAAGGCGGCTAAGGCCAATGCGCAGCATGCCCGTGCGTCGTAAGCCGCCATAGTTGCTACGCATTACATAGCTGCTTACATCCTGGCGACAAGGACTACAGTGGTAGATTATTGAAAAATCGCCGAAAACCCCGCGTACTACCTGTGTGGTGACGCGCGAAGAGTCAGGTTTCAGAATTCAAATTAGCCAGGGACAACACCACCCGAAAACCAACGTCGTAGCCCCAGTCGTCGGGGACGTACCCGTAACGGTACGAGCAGCGAGCGAAGTTGGCCGAGTAGTACCACGAGCCACCGCGCAGCGCTGGACGGTCTGATTTGGCTAAGTCTCCTAGCGATTTAAGCTCTTTGTCCTTCGCCAGCCGTTGCTGCACGGTATCGCCTTTGCTATCAATCAAGTTGTCTTGCCATTCCCACAAATTGCCCGCCATATCGTGCAAACCCACGGGGTTAGGCTCAAACAAACCCACTACACTGGCGCGGCCTATCTCGCTGGCATTGATATTGGCTTTCAAATGGGCGATTTTGTCGTCACCCTGCCATGGCCACACGCGCTTGGGGTCGCTCACTGTCAAATCTTGGGCTCTGGCTGCACGCTCCCACTGTGCCTCGGTGGGCAAAACGACCGTATAGCCAGCTAGCGCGCCCTGTGGCGCAAACAGCGCCTCGTGCGGCCCCTCACCACTGATCCGATCTTGCAACCAGCGCGTATAGGCCCGCGCCTCAAACCAGCTTAGGCGCATGACAGGGCGGCTGCCATGGCTGCGCTGCTCGCTCCAGTCCATCGGCGCTTTGCGTAAATCCGGAGTGCGACCGGCCAGATACTCACGGTAATCTTTGTTATTGACCTTCGAGTCAAATCGGCCCTCGCGCCACTCAATGCCCTGCTTGTCCCACAAACCATCCTGTGCGTAGCCGCCATCGTCGACAAAGCTGGCGTATTGGTCTACGGTGGTGAGGTGTCTGGCGATGTAGAAAGGTTTTTCGATCGTTATCGGGGGCGCAGGGCTATCAGACTCTTTGGCTTGGCCCATTTGGAATTCACCGCCGGGAATGCGGACGAAACCAGGGATGGGTTCGGTGGTTTGTGCATGGACACGCTCTTTGGGCAAATACAGCGTTACGGCCACACTGGTTTTACCGTCTTCGGGTTTTGCTCTGTACCGTGTTGTGCCGTCAAACCTGGGATCTAGCCCTAGAGTAGAGCGCACATCGGCCCACAGCTCGCGGGCTCGGAGCTGATCTAGGTCGTCTAACTGTTCGCCCAGTTCGCCGCCATGGCCTACGTCTTTTACCAAGTCCCAAAATATTTCGGCATCGCCGCCCGCAATATGCGGGGCCAGGTATTGCAGGCCCCGCAGCAGGCGGCGCTGGGCTTCTGGGCGCTGCTCATCACTTACGCCACCCAGCCACTTGGTCAGGCGCTGGTGCAGCTCTCTGGCGCTGCCAGCATCGAGCCACTCTCCCGCTTGCAGCCCCACACTGGCGGGCGCTCCCTCTTGCTCGCGCTGCGCCGTAGAGACCAATTCGTTAAACAATGTGTCGGCATCGCCTGCGCGGCGTGGTCGACTGGTGGGTGGCTTGGCCACGGGCGGGGCTGGCACAGCCGTGAGATCGGTTTGCATGGTCTGGCCGACGATAGCGCTTGCGGCGATGGTATCCGCTTCATCAGTAGACCCAAGGTGGGCGCTTGCAGTAGCTGTAGCATGTGCATGAGCAGTGATAGTGCCCACTGGCATTACTGCCAAATACTCTTCTACGTCTAGCGGGCTAGCTCCACCCTCGGTCAGCAGGCTGTAGTACTCGCGCGAATATCGCACGGCAAGCACGTTGGGGTTAATTTCGCTGGCTTTCAGGCTGGCGAACAGGCGCAGGGGATCAAACACATGTCGTTGGGCCGCTCGGTGCTCTACGATGCGTTGGGCTATGGGCAGGTAAATTTGCTGTGCTTTAAAGCGCGCGGTGGCCTCGATGTCGCTGATCATCAACACGGCTTTTTCGTACGACTCTGGCGGCAAAGGGTTTGGCTCAGCCAGTTTCTTTTCATCAAAGCCAATGGCAGCCCAGCGCCACAGGTCTAGGTCTGAGGTTGCCTGACCTAGGGTGCTTTTATTGAACGCATCCAGCACCTCTTCAAAACCTATCCGTGTGCGGCGAAAGGTGCGGTACAGGTCTGGGTGAAAAAGTTGCAGCAGCAAAAACGCCATCAGCAGGCGCGGATCTATGGTGCCGTTGACATGTAGTTGGCTTAAGCGCCCGCGCTTTTCCAACACGTCTAGCACTTGGTGCAACAGCTCAATAATGCGAATGAGCTTGCGAGGTACAAAGGCATCAAAACTGTTGACCACTAGGTGAGCTAAAGTCGGCATGACGTTGGCTGCGCTGTCAGGCATAACATGGCGACTGCCCTTTCCGGCCAACGGGTCTTCGTCACCCACAGTAGCTGCGCCTAAGGCAGCGTGGTTTGCAGTAGCTGGAGTTTGAGTTGTACTAGCTGACTTACCTAGCCACGTGCGCTGCGCAGTCCACTGCTTGCGAAACGCTAGCTTGTTTTCATCGCTGTGGGTGTGGACAGCAGGCAGGTCTATGGCTTGCGCACGGGCTTGTAGTAGGTCTTCCTCATAGCGCTGCATAAAGTCCAGTGCCTGCTGGCGGGTAAGCGCAGGCAGGCGGAAGGGCAGGTGAACGATCTTTTCTAGGTATTCAAACCCGGTAATGGGCATCTCGGGCTTTTTCCCCACCAAGGCGTAATCTTTATAGCGGTGGCCTATGCCGCGCTCCACCACTTCCTCGTCCAGCGCCAGTACAAAGGCGAAGCTTTCGGCGTTGAAGATGGTTTTGATCAACTCTAGCGTTTCTACGGCTTTCTCGGGCAAACAACGATCTAGGTCGTCGATGAAAATGACGAAGTTGATGCGCACATCCCCACGGATGTTCTCGCCTTGTCGAACATTTTTATCGATCTTAGGCCGGGTTACCGCTTTGAGGTACTCATGGATTTCGTAGTAATGGCGGCCATCTTTGGTGTACTTCAGCTCTTTAGCTAGATTTTTAGTTGGCTGCTTGCTCTTGGGTAGTATTTTTACCATCCAACGCGCGACAGAAAGCTTTGGCGACATAAGCTCGGGCGGTGCCTGGCCTACGCTTGCCACCACCGCTTTCAGTAAGCTCTCAAATACACTGATCACTGCGGGCAAGGACTGTAAAACCGCTTGCCAATAGGGCTCCGCTTTTTCTTCTAGTGTTTCTGTGAATGTTTTACTTTTACTGAGCGTATTTTTGAGAGCGGCCAAAATGTGCAGCATCATGGGTACTAGCAAATGCGGCTCATGCTCATATTTCCATGGTTGAAAAAACACGGGTACTGTCAGATCAAAATTACCACTATCTTGCTTGCGCTGTCGCTCCCTTTGCTTTTTCATATCTGTTGCACGATCCAAAATGAGTTTAAGCAGTTTGGACTTACCAGCTCCCCATTCGCCAAATATGCCCACGACGAGTGGATCATCACCTAGCTCAGGCATTTGACCCTTAGCGTCAGCTTTCTTAATGTCTTCGGCATCTTTATTTACCGCAGCCAAAATCCGCGCCCACAGCGTGTCCGCATAGTCGCGATAGCCCAAGTAGTCGCCATCGGCATTGGGCGCTGGGGTTTGCGCCGCTTTCTGCTGCGTATTCTGGTCACTCATCGTTGTCTCCACCCTTTAGGCAAGCCACCACTGTAACCGAGGGTTTGTTTGCGGCTTTGAAGCGCTATTTGCGCCAAGAGCCCAGCACGACCCACTGCACACTGGCGCTTACCAGCACCATGGCCACGTAGGTTGCCATCTTGCCGTCGCGGCCAAAGAACCACAATCCGGCGGTCAAAACCGCGGAGCACGCTACGAAGTTAATAGCTGTTTGTGCTATGAACCATTGGGCTAGCGGCCTATTTGGCTTGAATAATTGGGCAAATAGCGCTACCAGCAGCGCTACGGACATGGCGGGTGCCAAAAAGTTCAGCAGGTGGTTGACGGCATCCAAAAAGCCCATAAAGTTAGCGTATCGCAAAGAGTGTTGTTATTTAAGTACTTGATTTTTCAGCACATTTTATAATGCAGCTATGTCTGTTTGGGCTCTTGGCATTAACCACACTACCGCTCCACTGGACGTGCGGGGCAGATTTGCGTTTGCGCTAGACCAACTGTCACCTACTTTGGTGGGGCTACGCACCGCTTTGCAGAGCAAGAACGGCGCTGGTGAGCCAGAGCTGACCTTGGTGTCTACCTGCAACCGCACCGAGATATATGCCGCCAGCAATGCCGTGCAGTCTGGCGACGCGCTGGCGTGGCTGGCTGCCAGCGGGGGCCTCAGCGCCGAGGCCCTGCAAGGCCACACCTACAACCTGTATGAAGGCGATGCCGCCCGCCACGCCTTTCGGGTGGCCAGCGGGCTGGACTCCATGGTGCTGGGCGAGCCGCAAATCCTCGGGCAGATGAAAGACGCCGTGCGCGCCGCCGAGGACGCTGGCGCCATGGGCACCACCTTGCACCAGCTCTTTCAGCGCAGTTTTGCAGTGGCCAAAGAAGTGCGCACTAACACCGAGATAGGCGCGCAGAGCATCAGTATGGCGGCTGCGGCGGTGCGCCTGTGCGGCCAGTTGTTTGAAGACCTGTCCAAAATCAAAGTGCTGTTTGTGGGCGCGGGCGAGATGATTGAGCTGGCTACCACCCACTTTGCCTCCAAAAACCCCAAAGCCATCGTCATTGCCAACCGCACCATCGAGCGCGGCGAGGTGCTGGCGGCGCGCTTTGGCGATCTGCCCAACACCAAAGTGTCTACCATGCACCTGAGCGAGCTGCCCAGCCGCCTGCAGGAGTTTGATGCCGTCATCAGCTGCACCGCCAGCACCCTGCCCATCATCGGCCTGGGCGCGGTAGAGCGGGCTGTGAAGGCGCGCAAGCACCGGCCGATTTTTATGGTCGATTTAGCCGTACCGCGCGACATTGAGCCCGAGGTAAAAGACCTGCAAGACGTGTACCTGTACACCGTGGACGACCTGGCCAGCGTGGTGCAAACCGCGCAGGCCAGCCGCCAAGCTGCCGTGGCGCAGGCCGAGGCGATAGTGGACGCAGGTGTGCTGGACTTTATGCACTGGATGGTGCAGCGCGCATCCGGCGGCAGCGTGCCCTTTATTCAGCAGCTCAACGCGCAGACCGACGAATGGCGCGCGCTGGAGATTGCGCGCGCTAAAAAACTGCTGGCCAAGGGCGAGAACATCGACGCCGTTTTGGAAGCCTTAAGCCGTGGCCTGACCCAAAAAATGCTGCACGGTACCTACAGCCAGCTCAACGCGGTTGACGAGGATCAGCGCGAGAGCGCCAAGGCCGCAGCCAGCCGCCTGTTTTTGCAAGCTGGCTCCCAATCTCAAAGCAAAAACAGCCTCTAGCGCCCTGTTTAATAGCACAAGGGACTACCAAATATGTAGCGTTTTGTGTTGTCAACGGATGCGCCAAGAGGGGAGTCCTGCTGGGGCTGCTTTATAGACAGCAGCCCGCGATAGACCGTCGATCTGGCTTGATTAGACAGGTATTAGGGTGTGTACATGGATGCGGCATACGACAATCTTCGTGAATGACGTATAATATTAAGTATTCTATACGTCAAGTTAATGCGATGAACACCAAACTTACTCTACGCCTGGACGACAGCCTGATCGCGAATGCAAAGACCTATGCGGCGCAAGAGGGGCGGTCGTTGTCTGACTTGGTGGCCGCTTACTTTGCGGCTTTGGGCAAAAACTCGCCTGCTTTGGCCACGCCAGCCGCTGCGCGACCGTCTAAAACTGACCAGCTGGTAGGTGCATTGGCTGGCCTGAAGTTGGACGAACAGGACTATAAGAAGCATTTAGAGGCCAAATACCAATGACGCGCAGCAAAGTGGCTGGGCTGCGGCCAGCGGTGCTGCTCGACACCAATGTGATTTTGGATGCGCTGCTGCAGCGCGAGCTGTTTGTGGACGATGCCAGGCAGATTTTGCAGCGCGTGGAGCAAGGCGAACTGACGGCTTTTGTGTGTGCTACCACCATCACGACGATTGACTATTTGGCGGCTAAAGCGCTGGGCGCTCCAGCGTCGCGCAAGCTGCTGTCGGTGTTGCTAGACTTGTGCGATGTAGCGCCTGTAACGCGGGCGGTGATTACGGATGCGATTGCCAGCCCGATGGCTGATTTTGAGGATGCCGTGCTGTGCCATGCCGCTATCAACTGCGGGCTGAACGCGGTGATTACGCGCAATGGGAAAGATTTTCGCCGCAGCGGTTTGAATATTTATTCGCCTAAAGAGTGGTTGTCTGCGCAAAGCGCATCGAAGTAACTGGGATTCATGATGCACGCTCTTTCATCGTTATCTCAAAGCAAAAACAGCCTCTAGCGCCCTGTTTAATAGCACGAGCAGCTACACAATATGTAGCTAAATTGGCCTTTTTGACGTTTTGCTTACCCCCCCTATTCCATGAAACCTTTCCTTCGCATCCAATCCGAAAAATACGCCGAGCGCCTGGAAAACCTGGAGAGCTTGCTGTCGCGCCAGGACATCATGGCCGACATGAAAGCCTTTCGCGACCTGTCCAAAGAGCATGCCGACGTCACGCCGGTGGCCGGGCGTTTTAAGCGCTACGAGCAGGTAGAAAAAGACATGGCCAGCGCGCGCGAGATGCTGACCGACCCTGATATGGCCGAGATGGCTCAGGAAGAGATTGCCAGCGGCGAGGCTGAGCTGGTGCAAATTGAGGGCGAGCTGCAACGCCTGATGCTACCCAAAGACCCGGACGATGCCCGCAACTGCTTTATCGAGATCCGCGCAGGCACGGGGGGTGACGAGTCGGCTTTGTTTGCGGCCGATTTGTTTCGCATGTACACCCGCTTTGCCGAGAAGAAGGGCTGGAAGGTGGAAATCGTGAACGAGTCGCCCAGCGAACTGGGTGGCTACAAGGAAGTGGTGTTTCGCCTGGAGGGCGGGCAATCTGGAACCGCCACAAGTGGCGGGGTCTACGGCCAAATGCGCTTTGAGAGCGGCGGCCACCGCGTGCAGCGCGTGCCCACCACCGAGACGCAGGGGCGCATCCACACCAGTGCCTGCACGGTGGCGGTGCTGGCCGAGCCAGACGAAGCCGTGGCCATCAAAATCAACCCATCCGATTTGCGCATTGACACCTACCGCGCCAGCGGCGCAGGCGGCCAGCACATCAACAAAACCGATTCTGCCGTGCGCATTACCCACCTGCCCACCGGCATCGTGGCCGAATGCCAGGACGGCCGCAGCCAGCACAGCAACAAAGCCTCCGCACTCAAAGTGTTGACCGCCCGCATCCACGAGAAAGACCGCTCCGAGCGCGCCGCCAAAGACGCCGCCGTGCGCAAGGGCCTGATCGGCAGTGGCGACCGCAGCGACCGCATTCGCACTTACAACTTCCCCCAAGGCCGCATGACCGACCACCGCATCAACCTGACCCTGTACAAACTGCTGTTCATCATGGACGGCGATTTGTTTGAGACCGTGCAAGCACTGCTGCACGCCCGCGAGGCTGAGCAAGTGGCCGAGCTGGAAGTGGGTAATACACAATGACCCGGAGATTCACATAATGGCCCGTTCTATCGCCAAAGGCCCCAAGCCGCGCGCTGGCTTTGCCACCGTCAACAAAAACGCGCCCAAGCCGTTTGTTAAAAAGGCCTGGACTCCACCCGTGCAGCAAGTCACCACGGCCAAGTCCAAAGAACCGCTAGGCACCGTGCAAGAAGCCTTGCTGCGTGCGCAAAAGCATGGCATCGCCAAGGTGGATGCACGCATTTTGCTGCTGCACACGCTGGGCAAGCCTACTGCTGACATGGCTTGGTTGGTGTCTAACGACAACAACCCCGTCAACGCCGTGCAGGCCGATGCTTTTGGTGCCCTGTGCGCACGCCGCAGGGCAGGCGAGCCGGTGGCCTACATCGTCGGATATAAAGAGTTTTACGGACTGCGCTTGGCGGTAGACCAGCGTGTGCTGGACCCGCGCGACGATACTGAGACTTTGGTGGATTGGGCGCTGGCGTTGCTGCCTGAACCGTTGCTGCCTGAACCGCAGAAAATTGTAGACTTGGGCACAGGCAGCGGCGCTATCGCCTTGGCCATCCAGTCCAAGCGCCCCAGCGCCCAAGTACACGCCAGCGATTCCAGCGCCGAAGCACTGGCAGTGGCCCGCGCCAACGCCACCTTGCACAAGCTGCCCGTACAGTTCCACCAAGGCAGTTGGCTGGGCGCCGTAGCGGGCCAGCAGTTTGAGCTGATCGTCTCCAACCCGCCCTACATTGCTGCCGCCGACCCGCACTTAGCCGCCCTGACGCACGAGCCGCTGCAAGCACTGGCCTCTGGCGCAGACGGCCTGGACGACATCCGCCAGATCATCGCGCAAGCCCCCAAACACCTGCACGCAGACGGGTGGCTGTTGCTAGAGCATGGCTACGACCAAGCCGCAGCAGTGCGCGACTTGCTGGAAAAGCAGGGCTTTAGCAGCGTAGAAAGCCGCAAAGACCTGGCAGGCGTTGAGCGCTGCTCGGGTGGCCAATGGGCGCCCGCGCCGCAGCAGGTCACCCCCAGTACAGCAAGCCCACGCCCGGGCTGCGATAATCACGTTAATTGACAAATTTAGGAGTTAAACCCATGAGCGACACCCAAGCCCGCATCGACCAACTGGTCAAATCTAACGACGTTGTACTGTTTATGAAAGGCAACGCCAGTTTTCCGCAGTGCGGCTTCTCTGGCCGTGCCATCCAAATTTTGAAAGCCTGCGGCGTAGACACCAAAGGCATTCAAACCGTCAACGTGCTGGACGACGCCGAAGTGCGCCAAGGCATTAAAGAGTACAGCAACTGGCCCACCATTCCCCAGCTCTACGTCAAAGGCGAGTTTGTGGGTGGCTCAGACATCATGATGGAGATGTATGAGAATGGTGAGTTGCAGAAGGTGCTGACAGCTTAAGGCGCAAGCCGCTTCTTTAGACACTTAGCGGCTTGCCCGCTAAATGCATTGGCCGCATAGTAGCGGCCATTTTCTTGACACATGCGCGATGCGCGCTTGTCACAAGGTCGTCATTAGCAGGCCGTATTCTCTGGCGTGGATTCTTCATCCTAAATCCGGCAGTTACCCAGCGCCCATAAGTTGCGCAGGCGGTATCCATGGCGGCAAAGGGCGTGTGATTTTGGCCACCACATAGTTCAGGAACGC
>JAYUHM010000266.1:0-44706 GCA_043766985.1 Polaromonas sp. | reverse complement strand
TATTCATACAGTGAATGGCTGTATTGCCAGTACTGTACAGCAATTTTACGTCGTTCATCGCAAAAAAGCCTTGCCGCCAGTGATTATCGTGGCTGTTTGGATAGCGAATAACCTTCTAGCGACTTTGCTCATTGCTTAGGCAGCTATTTAATTAGGAATTTGACGCTTTGACTTTCAAGCGCCAAGCATGCAACAAAGGCTCGGTATACCCACTCGGTTGCTCCAGCCCTTTAAACACCAAGTCGGTGGCCGCTTTGTACGCCGCGCTGGTAGCAAAGTTACCCGCCATGGTTTTGTACAACGGGTCACCTGCATTTTGCTTGTCCACCACAGCGGCCATGCGTTGGAAGGTCTCTTCGACTTGCGCGCGCGGCACGATGCCGTGCAGTAGCCAGTTGGCGATGTGTTGGCTGCTGATGCGCAGGGTGGCGCGGTCTTCCATCAGGCCGATGCCGTTGATGTCGGGCACTTTGCTGCAGCCCACGCCCTGGTCGATCCAGCGCACCACGTAGCCCAAAATGCCTTGGGCGTTGTTGTCCAGCTCTTGCTGTTTTTCGGCGGCGCTCCAGTTGGTGTTGGTGGCGACCGGGATGGTCAGCAGTTTGTCCAGCAGGGCTTTAGCCTGGGCATCTGTGTTGCCTTTGGCCATGCTCTTTTGCAGGGCGGCTACGTCCACCTGGTGGTAGTGCATGGCGTGCAGGGTGGCGGCGGTGGGGCTGGGCACCCAGGCGGTGTTGGCACCGGCCAGAGGGTGGACAATTTTCTGCTGCATCATGGCGGCCATCAGGTCGGGCATGGCCCACATGCCTTTGCCAATTTGCGCTTTGCCGCGCAGGCCACAGGCCAGGCCGGTGAGCACGTTGATTTTTTCGTAGGCAGCAATCCAGGCGCTGGCTTTCATGTCGCCCTTGCGGATCATCGGGCCTGCGTGCATGGCGGTGTGCATCTCGTCACCCGTGCGGTCCAAAAAGCCGGTGTTGATAAAGGCCACGCGCGCGCTGGCTGCGGCGATGCAGGCCTTCAGGTTGACGCTGGTGCGGCGCTCTTCGTCCATGATGCCCAGCTTGACGGTGTTTTCCTTTAAGCCCAGCAGTTTTTCTACGCGGCTAAATAGCTCGGATGCAAAGGCCACTTCAGCAGGGCCGTGCATCTTGGGTTTAACCACATACACGCTGCCTTTGCGGCTGTTGCGGATGCCGTTGGCGCCATGGCCCTGCAGGTCGTGCATGGCAATCGCGGTGGTCACCACTGCATCCAGGATGCCTTCGGGGATTTCCAATGTGCTGCCGTTCTTGGCGGTGTAGGTGATGGCCGGGTTGGTCATCAAGTGGCCGACGTTGCGCAAGAACATGAGCGAGCGGCCATGCAGCTTGACTTTTTTCTTGCCGTCGGCTGCGGTATACACGCGGTCTGCGTTCAGGCCACGGGTAAATGTCTTGCCGCCTTTGGACACCTCTTCTGTCAGAGTCGCTTTGAGAATGCCCAGCCAGTTGCTGTAAGCCAGCACTTTGTCGTCGGCGTCCACCACGGCGACCGAGTCTTCCAGGTCAAGGATGGTGGTCAGTGCGGCTTCCAGCACCAGGTCGCTCACGCCTGCCGCGTCAGTCGCGCCGATGGGCGTGGCGCGGTTGATCTGGATGTCCAGGTGCAGGCCGTTGTGCTGTAGCAGGACCGACGAGGGTGCCTTGGCATCGCCTTGGTAGCCAATGAACTGCTTGGCATCTTGCAGGCCGGTGTTGGTGCCGTCTTTCAAGTTCACCACCAGCTTGCCGGCTTTGACGCTGTAGCCGGTGCTGTCGATGTGTGAGCCTTTTTTTAGCGCTGCCGTGCGGTCGAGCACATAGCGGGCGTATTCAATCACTTTGGCGCCGCGCTTGGGGTTGTAGCCCTTGCCTTTTTCACAGCCGTTGGCCTCGCTCAGCACGTCGGTGCCGTACAGCGCGTCGTACAGGCTGCCCCAGCGGGCGTTGGCGGCGTTCAGGGCGTAGCGCGCGTTCAGCACGGGCACCACCAGCTGTGGCCCGGCTTGCAATGCCAGCTCTGCGTCTACGTTGGCAGTGGTGGCTTTAACGGTTTTAGGCACCGGTACCAGGTAGCCAATCTTCTCTAGGAACTTGCGGTACGCGGGCATGTCGGTGATGGGGCCGGGATGCTGCTTGTGCCAGGCGTCTTGCGCGCTTTGCAGGCGGTCACGCTCGGCCAGCAGTTTGATGTTTTTAGGGGCCAGGCTTTGAACAATGGCGTCAAAACCTTTCCAGAACTTGTCTTGTTTGACGCCGGTGCCGGGCAGCACTTGGTTGTTGACGAAGTCGTAGAGGTTGGTAGCTACTTGCAGGCTGTGGGCTTGTGTTCTTTGGGTCATGGAGGGCTTTCAGGAAGGGGAAAAAATTCAGGACGCAGAGGCCGCAAAGGTGACGCAAAGGACGCAAAAAAGAGAAGAAAAGGAATTCAAAATTTTAGAAGATGCTCTAACTCTTCGGTTTTAAATTTTGACTTCCGTTTTGAATTTTCTTTGTCTTCTTTTGCGTCCTTTGCGTAACTTTAGCGTCCTCTGCGTCCGGTATTGGGTATTTAAACTTAGTCAATCAAAAAAACTCATTACATCGCGCAAACTGGTACCTGTGCGCGTAGGCTGGGTGCCCAGCTCTTCAAAGGGCAGGCCAGCGCGGTTCACCCACAGGGTTTGATAGCCAAACCAGGTAGCGGCCAGGGCGTCCCAGCCGTTGCTGCTGACGAACAGTATTTGCTTGGGCTGCAACCCCGTGGCTTGGGTAGCCAGCGCATACGCGTCGGGATGGGTTTTGTATTTGCGAATGCTGTCCACACTGATGACGTGGTTCAACAGCTCGTGCAGGCCGGCGGATTTAACGGCTATGTCCAGCATGGCCGGGTCGCCGTTGCTCAAAATGCCGGTCGGAATGCCCTGGTCTTTCAAGGCTTGCAGCACCTCTTTGTTTTCTGGGAAGGCGCTGAGGTGGCGGTATTGGTTCATCAACTGGCCTGTGGCTTGGGCCAGGTATGCGGCATCAAAACGGCTGTCAGCCCCTACGGCAATAGCACGAGCAGCTATTACTTTAAGAGTGTATTGCAGGGCAGCCTCGGTCAGTTGCCAAAACGGCAGGTAGTGCGCGCCGTGGTTGCTGGTGGTCACCAAGCGTGAATATTCAATTTGCTTGTCGCGCCACAGCAGGCTCAGGGCCTGGCCGTGGCCGGGAAAAAGCTGCTCGGCCAGCAGGCTCACGCTGTACACATCGAACAGCGTGCCATAGGCGTCGAACAAAACAGCTTTGGGTTTTTGCATAAGCAGAGCTTATTAGAAACCCACGCGGTCATTCATAGGGGCGGAACTGCTTTATCTTTTACTAATTCAGGGGTAATAAAGCGGTCTTTGCGTGGTTTCACTATTAAATACATAGCTGTTTGTGCTGTTTTTTATTGGGCTTACAGCCTATTTGGCAGGTAATTGGAGCGCATCAGGGCTTGGTAGCACCAATGTTCACCGTGCTGGTCTCGCGTGTGTACACGCGCAGCTCGGTGCGGCCATCTTTGTCCAGCAGCCACGGTAGCGGCAGGTTGTCGCTGATAACGGTCAGCACGTGCGGGCCTGCAGCCACGTAGGCAAACTCGTAGTTGCCCAAAGCATTGGTTTGCGTCGCGTAGCGCCCGTCCAGCAGCACGGTGACGTTGGCAGCGCCGCGCTCGGCGGCGTCGCGCTTGCCGTTTTTGTTGTCATCCAAATACACCGAGCCGACCAATTTTCCCGCCGCAGAGCCCGGCGCTCCACCGGTAGGCGCGCTGGGTGAGCCGGCCGCATCTTGGTAGCGCAGCGCCAGGAACACACCTTTGTCGCTCGGGCGTACGCTGGCAGTGGCCGGTACCAGCAGCGGGCTGGTGACCGACAACCCGTCGGCAGGGGCCCCAGTGTTTTGGTAGGCGGTAAGCGACAGGCTCCACTGGCGGTTGATGCGCCAGGCGGCGCTGAGGCTGAAATTCAGGCTGTCGCCAGCATCTGTGGCCTGCGCGCCCGATACCTTGCGGTACTGCATGCTGCTTTGTAAAGACCATTGGCCACCCGGGTCCCAGCCAAGCAGCATGGCCAAGGATCGGCCCGTACTGCGAATACCCGTGGCGCTGCGCAAGCGCTCCAGCGTGAGGGTATGCGACAGGCGCAGCGCGTCAAGCCAGCCGCCTGAGCTGGACGCGCCGGGGTAGGCGCTGGCACCAAAGCGCCATTCGTGGTCCAGTTGCAGGCGGTTGTTGCGCTCACCGCTTTGCGCGCTGGCAGCGTCGATCTGCGCTCGCGTTTGGCCCAAGTCATGGCTGCGCTGCGCGTAGACAAATGCCGACTGGTCATCGCTGACATAGCGGCGCAAATTTACACCACCGCCTAGGCTGCTCGCCGTGTTGATCTGGTAGCGCGTGGAGGCGCTGCCAAACCAGCCCGGCGCGGTTTGCCCGCTGAGGGACTGCAGCAGCTCCAGGCTGGCGTCGCTGGTCCATTGGCGCGATGCGTAAGTCAGGCGGTAATAAACGCCTTGCAAATCATTGGCCAAGGCAGCGTTGAGCCAGCGCAGACCCACCGGCAAATAAAACGCGCCGCCGGTGTGGGTGTAGCCCGCTTGCGGCGCGCTGGCCTCAAGCCACAGCCCGGCGCGGCTGCCGCCGCTATTGGTGGCACCCGAGGCATCTACCAGCGGTTGCGATGCCAAGACATTGGCCTGCCATTGCAGCGCGGGCGTGCGGTAGCGCAGCGCGGCATAGCCCGCGCTGTAGTCTTGCGGCTGCTGGCCTTGCAAGCTGGGCGTGGGTAGCGCGTCGCCCCGCGCTACATAGCCAGCCCAGCTCCAGGCGGCGGCGTTGCTCTGAAAGCCCAGTGTTCTGACGCGCCCACCATCGGCTTGAAAATTGCCCTGCGGAAAGCCGTTGATCTGCCCGGTCTCGCCACTAGACGCTTGCCAGGTAGCGCCCAGGGGGCCCGTGGCGCTGCCTTGCTGTTGGTACCATTGCCCGCTCACGCCGCGTATGGCCACACTGGGCACCAGAAAGCGCTGCTGCGTGCGGCCCAGCTCGGGCACGGGCGTGCCAAACAAACCCAGCGTGTGGTTTGCCCGCCAGCCGCCATCAAACGGCATGCCGATTTGCCGCACCACCCAGTTGCCCACCGCCGCTGGGCCGCCCTGGCTGCTGCGCAGGTTCAAGTCACCCGACAGCGTGCCGTAGTCAGGCGTGTCGATCGAGCCCGCGATGGTCAGGCCTTGCGAGCGGCTTTGCGATGTGAGGCCCAAGGCGGTGCGCGATTGGCGGTCCGACAGCCATTGCGCGCTCCATTGGCGCGGCCAGCCACTGCTGTCGTAGGCGGTACCGGCTTCATCGGCTGATGGCGCCAGCGCGCTAGCGTCCATCACGCGGTCTTGGTAGGTGGCTGTGGTTGCTGTGATGGAAGGGGTGGAGGCGCTAGCGGTAGGCGGCGCAAGGCTGGGTTGGGGCTTCGCCTGGGCCAGCAGATACGCGTCTTTTTTTAAAGATAAACCCTCTTGTGCCCATACGTTACATGCACAGCACGCTATTAAATATGTAGCTATTGCTGAGGCTAAACGATTGTGCATAACCACCAGGCGTGCGGCAAGCTTAGGGCGCAGCAAAGCGCTGCTGAAACTTCACACGCTCGCTGCCCCACTCCAGCTGGCCTTCAATGGTGACGGGGTATTGCACCTGCACGGCGGCTGCGCCCGAGGCGGCGGCATTGCCTGCGGTGGCGTTGCTGCCCGGCACGCTGGGCACCAAGGCAACACGGCGCGTAGCACCCGGCAACAGGGGTACACCGTCCGGTGAAAACTCCAGCTTTTTGCCAGCTGCATCGGTGCCAGATAAAAACCCGCTGAGGCGCCCGGTGGCATTGCCGCTGTTACGCACCTCGATGACGGGGTTGCCCAATGCAGCCAGCGTGGCGGTACCGGTTTTAGTGATCGAGGTGCCCAGCACCTCCAGCTTGGGCGCCGCTTTGCCAATCGCCACATACACAATCACGCCAATCCGACCGGCCACGGGCAGGTTGATGTTTTGAGATTGAATGTCTTGTGTCTCGCCTTCGATCATGATGACAAAACGGCACTCGCCTTCAGGCGCATCAAGCGGTGGGGTGACTTCAAAACGGTAGCGCGATTTACCCTGCGCGCCTAAGCTCAGCTCGCGTCGCTCCAGCGCCACCCAGGGGCGGCAACTGCCGGGCTGCAAGTCGTCAAAAAACTCCACGCCACCCGCGCTGTCCAGCCGCCAGTCGTTGGTATACAGCTTGTACTTGCCAGGGGTGCTGGCGGCGTGGGTAATCTCGATGATTTGCCGAATCGTTTGCCCAGGCTTGGCCTGCGTTTCAACGCGCGGGGGCGACACCAATGCCGAGAACGCGTGCGCCCCGCTGGCACACAGCGCCAAACAACAAGCCAAAGCCCATGCCCAAGTCAGCCCAGCGCGCAACCTAATTATTTTTAGCATGCGGTGTTCCTAGTCCACGTCAATTTCAAAATGAAACTCCAGCCGGTGCAAAGAGCGCACCAGCCGGCCGTCGGCCTGCAAGTTAACGCTCAGCACATCGTCCAGCAGCGCCGTGTTGATGGGGCCTGCGTACACCAAGCTGCGCTGGCCAGACAGCAAGGCACCATCCAGCAGCTTGCCTTGGCCGCGCCAGCTAACTTGCACCGAGCCGATGGACTGCGCAGGCAGGGCCATGTAAATTTTGCCCACTTTGCCTTGCCAGGGCGACAGGTTCAGGCGTGCATGCACACGCGTGCTGCCTTCAATCAAGTGGTTGCTGGCGGCGGGTGAAAACTCTTGCCAGCGCATGGGCATGGTGCTTTCCAGCACCTGGGTTTGCGAGTCGTCTACGCGGTAGGTGGTGGCGGTGGCGCTCCCGCTGGCGCCCAGCACTGCCAGCAGCAGTCCTATGGTCCATAAAGTATGTGGTGTCATGGTGCTATCAACGTGTAAGTGGCACGCCCAGTGTACGTGCCAGCCGCCTGCACCGCAGCATTGGCATAGCTGAAGGTATGGCAGTTTTCTACGTAGGTGTTGGTGGCAATGGTGCGCAAAAACTGCGCGGCTGCCCCGGTAAAGCTGCCTGCCGGAATATCTGCCGTTGCATTGCCCAGCGCCGTGCTGGTCCAGCTGATTTGGGTAAACGGAATGCTGTCTGCGCCACTGACCAAATTGGCGGGCGTGCTGACCTGTAGCACCGCATTGCCGACGCTGCCTGTAGGCTGGCGCAGATAGCCACCGATGTAGACCTGCCCCAGCGCGGGTTGGCACACGGCAAAGTTGTCATAGGGGCTATTGGCCTGCGTGCTGTTGCTGGTCATGGGTTGGGCTACGTTGTTGCCCAAAGCGGTGGCGGGCACATTCACGGTCACCAGGTTGACGGTGGCGTTGTTGGCGTTGGTAGTGGCACTGCCTACGGCCAGATAGACAGCCCGTGTACCTGCGGCGATGGTCAGCACCCAGGCCTGTGCCGACAGCCCGGCCAAAAGCAGGCTCGCGCCCAACAGCACCTGCGCAAAGCGGTGCAAGGAGATAGCAGCAGGCGGACGACATAAGTTCATAACTTGGACCTTCAGAGGCGACAATGCCAGCGAAAGGCTGGCATTGAGTTTAGGCGATAGCCTGCGTACTGCATAGCGTCACTGCATGGCTGCAATGACAGGGCTGCATCAGGGCATAACAGCCGTATAGACTACGCGGCCGTTTTTGGCTGCGGTGCTGCCGTAGGTGCCAGGCGCATACAAAGAGGATGCGCTGTTAGCGTAGGCAAACGTCCAGTTGGCAGACGCATTGGTCAGCTTGGTGCTGCCCGTGTTGAGCGTCACATTTTGCGTGGCAGACACGTTGCTGGCGGCTACGCCATTGTTAAACCCAGGGTTGGGAACCGTAGCTGAAGAGCTGCCTGCGGTGATTTCGGTCCACGGTAACACGTCGCCAGCACCGTTGTTCATTTGGCCGGTGGTGGTGGAAGACAAAGTCACTTGTCCGTTGTTGCCAATGACCTTGACAGCTACAGTTTGAGCAGCCGTAGCGGTACCTGAACCAATAGCGGGTGCGGCGGCAGCGCCCAAGTCAAAACTCACCAGATCAACGGTGGTGTTGTTTGCCAGTGCAGTGCTGGTGCCGACAGACAGATACAGCAAACGGGGGATCTTCACCTCGAAGTCGAGCTTGGCAGCAGCGTTACCCGTGGTCACGAAGTTGGACTCTGCTTGCGCAGAGAAAGCAGCACCGATAACAGCCAGTGCGAGGAGGTGTTTAGCGAATTTCATGGATCAACCTTTCAGTTCAAAGCCCACAAATTCGGGGCGGATGCTTTATGTTTGCAATCGACGTGCCAACGGGTCGGGCCTTAAAAATGATGAATCTGTCACGGAAAAGGCGTATTGGGATGGTTTGGGTAGCAAGGTTTTTAGTATTCGTTGCAATTTGCAATAGATTTAATTATCAGTATTTGCAATTTGCGAATTTTCAATTTAAGCTCTGGCCATGACTGTGTCTTCAATGTCTACTAACCAGCACATAGCCCCGCTTTTTCCAGGCCTGCGTGTGCTGGTGGTGGAGGATGTGATTGCGCTGGCCATTCAATACCGCACTCTGGCGGCCAAGCTGCAAGTGCAAACCACCACCGCAGATACCGTGGCCGAGGCCATGCGCCAATTACACAACGGCCCCTGGCATGCCGCCCTGGTAGATCTAAACCTACCCGATGGAAGTGGTTTTGAGGTGATGCAGGCCCTGCTGCGCGCGCACCCAGGTTGCTCGGTGGTGGTGATCACGGCAGAAGATTCGCTGGACAACGCGGTGCGTGCCTCAGAAGCCGGGGCGTTTGACTATATTGAGAAACCCGTCGAAGCCGAGCGGCTGCTGGTGACCTTGCGAAATGCGCTGCATGCCTCACAGCTTAGCCAGCGGGTGGCCAGCTTGCAGGCCAAAGCACCCCAACAGTTTGAGCAGTTCACCGGGCAAAGCGCCGAGATGCAAACCGTCTACCGTATGTTGGCCACCGTGGCGGCGAGCAACGTGCCCGTGTGCATCACAGGCGAGTCGGGTACCGGCAAAGAACTGGCGGCGCTGGCTATTCACGCGCGCAGCCCACGCAAGCTTAAAAAACTGGTACCCATCAACTGTGCCGCCATCCCCAAAGAGTTGATAGAAAGTGAGCTGTTCGGGCATGGCAAAGGCGCGTTTACCGGTGCGGTAAGCGACCGGCTGGGGGCTTTTATTGAGGCCGACAAAGGCACTTTGTTTTTGGATGAGATTGCCGAGTTGGACCTGAGCGTACAAGCCAAGCTGCTGCGCGTGCTGCAAACAGGCGAGGTGAAACGCTTGGGCGAAGACAAAACCCGTATCGTGGATGTGCGCATCGTCTGCGCCACGCACCGCAACCTGTCTGAGCGCGTGCGCGCAGGAGCGTTTCGAGAAGATTTGTTTTACCGTTTGTACGTGGTGCCGATAGAGCTGCCGCCACTGCGTCAGCGGGGCAACGACGTCACGCTGATAGCCAGCGAGTTGCTGGCGCGCTATGCGCGTGAAGATGGCAAGCAGCTGGGTAGCTTTAGCCCAGAGGCCATGGCCACCATGCGCGCCTACGCTTGGCCGGGTAATGTGCGCGAGCTGGTGAATGTGATTCGTGCTGTGGTGGCGCTGCATGACGGCCCGATCGTGCAACTGGAGATGCTGCCCGCTGTGCTGCGCAAGCCGGTGACCGACGCAAACGCCAAAGCGGCGCCCAATGAGGTCATTGAGGAGGTGCCTTGGTTTGCGCAAAACCCCAGCGGTAATACGGCACCTGCATCTGCGCCAGCTCCTTTGGCAACCCAGGCTACACCTGTCACCTACGAGCAAGCCAAAGTGCGCCCGCTGGGCGACTTGGAGCGTGAGGCGGTGGACTACGCCCTGCGTGCATTCAGCGGCAATGTAGCGCAGGCTGCGCAGGCCTTGCAGGTGAACCCCTCAACGCTGTACCGCAAAATTCAGGTTTGGACGGCGCAGGGGGGTCTGCTGAAGGCACAAAGCGTATGAGCACTTCAGACCAAAACCGTTTAATGCAGGTGGTAGAGAGCCTGCAGCGCGAGAACCAGCAACTGCGTCAACGCGCCCATACCGAGTCGCACAGCCGCTTGATGGCGGAAGACGCTTTGGGCAAAACCGAAGACCGTTTGCAACTGGCGCTGGATGGCGCTGGCCTGGCCATGTGGGAATGGGATGTAGTGAGCGATACCTTGTTTACGTCAGGGCGGTTTGCACACATCATTGATGGTTTGCCGGACGAGGAGGCGAGCGAGCGGGTGTGGTCTGCGCAAGACTTGCTGGGCAGAATATTTGCAGAAGACCGCCCGGCGATCCATGCCGCTTTAATCGGCGTGTTTAAGAAAAAGAGCCCCCGGCTGGAGGTGGAGTTTCGCGTGCACACCGAGGGTGGCCCGGTGTGGATTGAATGCCTGGGCGAGGTGGTGCACAGCAGCATGCTGGGCCAGGCAGAAACCATGATGGGCATTATTCGGGACGTCACGCGGCGCAGGGAGATTCAACAGGAAGTCGAAGTCGCTCGTGCAGAAGCCGTAGCGGCCAATGCAGCCAAAGATGAATTTCTAGCTAACATCAGCCATGAGATCCGTACCCCGCTTAACGGTGTGATGGGTATGAACAACCTGTTGGCACAAACCGCACTCACCCCCGAGCAGCGCCAGTATGTGGAGCTGGTAGGCAGCTCGGGCCAAGCCTTGCTGGCCTTGGTAAATGACCTGTTGGACTTTTCGCGTTTGCAAGCACACAAACTGGTGCTGGAGCAAGTGCGCTTTCCGCTGCGCCGCTGGCTGTGGGAGGTGGTGGAGCCCCAGCGCTTTGCTGCATTGGCCAAGGGCCTGGACCTGCAAATGCAAGTGGACGACGCGGTGCCCCAAGAGATGGTGGGCGACCCGGGGCGGTTGCGCCAGGTGCTGATTAATCTGCTGACCAATGCCATCAAATTTACCGACAAAGGCAGCATCGTGGTGACCATGCAATTGGTGGGCAACCCCGGGCAATTACCGCTCTTGCAGTTGCAGGTGCGTGACACAGGCATTGGCATTGCGCCCGACAAGCAGCAGCTGGTGTTTGGCGCCTTTACACAGGCCGACAGTTCAACATCTCGCCGCTTCGGTGGCACGGGCTTGGGCCTGTCAATTTGCGAACGTTTAACAGCACTGATGGGTGGGCACATTACTTTGGACAGCGCCTTGGGGCAAGGCAGTTGCTTTACCGTGCAGGTGCCCTTGGGTGTGGTGAACGAGGCAACCCCCAGCACCCAGTTTGGCTTGGCAGGATTTGATGAGACCAAGCCGCCAGTGCCCACCCTGCAGAGCGATGCGCAGCCCAGCGCGCTCAACATCTACAGCGGCAAGCAAGCGCTGGTGGTGGACGACCACAGCGTGAACCAACTGCTGGCTACCAAGCTGCTGCAGCGTCTGGGCTTTGAGGTGCAGGTGGCAGCCGACGGCGTGCAGGCGGTGCAAGCGATTCAGGCAGGTGCGTTTGACCTTGTGTTGATGGACATTCAAATGCCGCGCATAGACGGCTGGCAGGCCACACAGTTGGTACGCCAATGGGAGCAAAGCCAGCACAAAATACGCATGCCCATCGTTGCGCTGTCTGCCCATGCATCTGCCGCCGACCGCGAGCAGGCACTGGCCAGCGGCATGGATGGTTATTTATCCAAACCCTTGACGCCAGAGGCCTTGCAGGCAGCGCTGCGCGCTACCGGCATTGGGTTTCAAACTGTCAATCGCACGCGCCTGCTGGCACGCATCGCGGGGGACGAAGCCCTGCTGCATGAGATGGCGCAGGCTTTTTGTACCGACCTGCGCGACCGAATGAGCCTGGTACACACCGCGCTCAAACAGCAGGACTGGCAGGTGATTGGCGCACAAGCGCACGCGCTGGGGGGCTCACTGCTCACCTTGACCGCGCAGGCGGCAGCGAAAGAGGCCAAGGCGATGGAGCTGGCAGCGCAGGCACAAGATATTGCAGCCGTGCAGGCTGCATTTACGCGGCTGTCCAGCGCGGCCAAAGAGGCTTACGACACCGTGAAAACATGGTGACGGCGCTCAAATGGCCGCACCCATCAACGCACTAAGGCGAGCTGCAGCTTGCAGTACGGGGTGATACATTAGTTAGAAAAATATTCTGCAAGATAGAATTTAAATGAACTGCATGAATCCTTCAAATATTGATGTGCTGGTGTGCGAAGTAGGCATGCGCGACGGCTTGCAATCGGTCAGCCGCACCATGGCCACCGCAGATAAAAAGAAATGGATCGACGCGCTATACGCCGCTGGTGTGCGCGAGCTGACCGTTCACTGCTCGGCCAGCGCGGCCCACAGCCTGGCCAATGTGCGCAAAACGCGCGAGCAGATGGTGGACGAGGTGCGCAGCATCGTGGCGCTCAAGAACGACGTCGCGCCGCATGTGCAAATCGAAGCGGGTATCAGCGTGGCCTTTGGTTGCACGCTGCAAGGCGTGGTGCCAGATGACGATGTGATCTGGCTGCTGGAACAGGTGGTTGCCGCTGGTGCAGACGAATCTGGCCTGGCTGACACCACCGGCATGGCTAACCCTGCGCAGGTACGTCGCCTGTTCAAACGCGCCATAGCGACGGTGGGTTTGCAGCATGTGGGCGCTGCGCACATGCACAACACGCGCGGGCTGGGCGGTTGCCCGCATGCGCCGGGGGCCTCTGGCAACGTGGTGACCGAAGATGTAGTCATGATGTTCGAAGCCATGGGCCTGCGCACCGGCATCGATCTTGAAAAACTTATTGCTGCACGCGAGCCGTTGAAACTTGGTTTGCCAGGCGAGCCTTTGTACGGCATGACTGCTGTGGCTGGGCTGCCTATGGGCTTTGTGTATGCTGACGGACGAAGATTGAAAACCGTCGCGCCCTCTGCGTTCAAAAATTGATCCCGAATTTTGACTCCGAACCCCTATGACAACACAAACCCCAGCAGCCGAAAAAACGTTGCCCTACGCAGGCCTGAGAATGGTCGAGTTCACCCACATGGTGATGGGCCCCACCTGCGGCATGGTGTTTGCCGACTTGGGCGCAGAGGTTATCAAGGTCGAACCGCCCAAGGGCGACAACACGCGCAACCTGTTGGGTTCGGGCGCAGGCTTTTACCCGCTATTCAACCGCAATAAAAAGTCCTTGGTGTTGGATCTAAAAACCCCCGAAGGCCGCGAGGCAGTGCTCAAACTGATCGCCACAGCCGATATCGTCAGCCACAACTTTCGGCCCGAGACCATGGACGCGCAGGGGCTGGATTACGCAAGCCTCAAAAAGCTCAACCCGCGCCTCATCTACATCGCCCTCAAAGGCTTTTTGCCCGGCCCGTATGAGCACCGCACCGCGCTGGACGAGGTAGTGCAAATGATGGGTGGCCTGGCCTACATGACCGGCCCTGTGGGGCAACCCTTGCGCGCCGGCACCAGCGTGAACGACATCATGGGCGGCATGTTTGGCGCCATAGCCGCCATGGCGGCACTGGCGCAGCGCGAGAAAACCGGCCTCGGCCAAGAAGTGCAGGCCGCGCTGTACGAGAACAACATTTTTCTGGTGGCGCAGCACATGATGCAATACGCCGTCACGGGCCAGCCCGCCGACCCTATGCCCAATCGCATATCTTCTTGGGCGGTGTACGACGTGTTTACCGTCAAAGATGGCGAACAGATATTTTTAAGCGCAGTGAGCGACAAGCAATGGGCGGTGTTTTGCGATGCGCTGGGCTTTGCCGATCTGAAGGCCGACCCTTTGTACGGCAACAACAACGACCGCGTGCGCGAACGCCCCCGCTTGCTGGCGCAACTGCGCGAGCGTTTTGCCAAATACAGCGCGCAAGAGTTGACGGATATCTTTGAAAAAAATGGCCTGCCCTACGCTCCTATCAAACGCCCGCAAGATTTGATGGATGATCCGCATCTGCTGGCCACCGGCGGCCTTACGCCCATCACGCTGCCCGATGGTAAGCAAACGAATACGGTGCTGTTCCCTTTTACCCTGGATGGCCAGCGCATGGGCGTGCGCCTCAGCCCGCCCGCGCTGGGCGAGCACAGCGCCCAGCTGTTGCAGGAGCTAGGTTATAGCGCGCAAGATGCTACTAAATTAGGAGCTTGTTGTGCTAATAAATGATGGGCTAGCGCCCTAAATGTCTTAAGAATACCCAGTTGCGAGCGTGGCGGGCTGTCCCGGTAGACCGCAACCCCACGGTCGCGCTATTTGTGTAGACCTTCGGCCTTGGCCCACATCAAGGCGGGCACCATGTGCGCCATTTGCGTGTCTGCGCCGGCCCGCATTCCGGCCGCGCCCGACATTCCCACGTCGGCCGAAGCGGGCTACCCCAAGTATCTGGTCGAAGGCTGGATCGCCGTGATTGGCCCCAAGGGCCTGCCCGCCGAGCAGGTCAAACGCATCAACGCCGCGTTTGCTACTGCGTTTGCCACGCCCGAGGTAAAAGAGGCCATGGCCAAGCAGGGCAACACCATCAACATCAGCACCCCCGAGTTTGCGCAAAAACACTTTAAGGACGAGTTGGTGAAATACGCCGCCATCGTTAAGAAGGCAGGGGTGGTGCCGCAGGAAGGCGCGCCGCGCCATAATGACGGTGTGGACAAATTTAAACAACTCGAAACCTTCGCCGCCGTCGCTACCAAGGGTAGTCTTACAGCCGCCGCTCAAGCCGAGGGCGTTGCCGCTGCCATCATAGGCCGGCGCATTGACGCACTGGAAGAGCGCCTGGGCGTGAAACTCATGGTGCGCACCACGCGGCGCATCTCTCTGACCCATGAGGGCAGCGCGTTCTTGGAAGACTGCCAGCGCGTGCTGGCCGACATGGCCAACGCCGAGGCCAGCGTAAGTGCTGGGGGCGTCAAAGCCAGCGGCCACTTGCGCGTTACCGCGCCCGCAGGTTTTGGCCGCCGCCACGTTGCGCCCCTGGTGCCGCGTTTTCGCGAGCTGCATGCCGACGTGTCCATCTCGCTGAACCTGTCAGACCGCGTGGTAGATTTGGCCGGCGAGGGATTTGATTGCGCCGTGCGCGTGGGGGACTTGCCCGATTCATCTCTGGTGAGTGTGCGCCTGGCCGACAACCGCCGCCTGTGCGTAGCCACCCCCAAATACCTGCAGCAGCGCGGCAAGCCCGCGCACCCCAGTGATCTGCACAAGTTTGACTGCCTCACGCTGTCCAGCGACGCATCGCAAACCCGTGGCTGGGCCTTCACCATCGACGGCGAGCTACAACACCTGCGCCCCGGCGGTCCACTCGACTGCAGCGACGGCCAAGTGCTGCACGAATGGTGCCTGGCGGGCTACGGGATCGCCTGGCGCAGCACCTGGGAGGTGGATGGCGACATTGCCGCAGGCCGCTTGGTGCCTGTTCTGCAGGAGTTTGACGCCCCAGCCAATGGCATTTACGCCGTTTTCCCGCAACGTAAACACCTGCCCCTTCGGGTGCGCCTGTGGGTAGATTTTTTAAAGCACCACTATGGTCAGGCGGCCTATTGGCACACCGCTGCATGAACGCTATGCCCACGCCATGGCTGGCGCGCAGTACGCTCCTGTGTGCCGACGATTTTGCCTATAACGCCGCATGCTCTGATGCCATAGCGCGCCTGGCCTTAGCCCGCAAAATTGACGCCACCAGCGCCATGGTGCTGTCACCCCGTTGGGCCCAAGACGCGCCAAGTCTGCGCCCGGTGCGCGGTCAGCTGAGTGTAGGTTTGCACCTGGACTGGACCAGCGAAAACGCCGTGGCAGCGGGCCATGGCACGGGCTTGGGCGCCGCCATGTGGCGGGCTTACATGGTTGGCTTTAACGTTGACAAAGCACGACAGGTGATTGCCCAACAACTCGACCTTTTTGAAGCGCATTGGGGCGCCGCGCCCGACCACATCGACGGCCATCAGCATGTTCAGCAGTTTGCCGGTATCCGCGAGGCCTTGGTGCAGGAGATGGTGCGGCGCTACCCAAGCGCCAAGCCGTGGCTGCGCATCTCCAACCCGGTCGCACAGGGCCTCAGTCTCAAAATAGCGGTTGTCGGGGCAATGGGCGCGCTGCGGCTGGAAGCACTGGCGCGGCAAGCTGGCATTCCCGTCAGGACGCATCTGAGCGGACTGTACAACTTTGCCGGAGGCGCAGCGCACTACCGCGAACTGCTCGCCGGTTGGCAACGCGCCGCGCCCACAGGTTCGGTCATCATGTGCCACCCGGCTACTGCCGCAGAAGCGGGCGACAGCATTGGCCCCGCGCGTGTGTGGGAGTACGACGCGCTGGCCTCCCAGAACCCGCGGCCTTGATGTATACAAAACTCCGCCCAGCCTGCTACAATCCTCGCATGTCTGAATCGCGTCAATCCTGGTTATCCATTGTCGCTGTAGTCCTGCTCTTGCTGGTGCTGGCCGCGCTGCGACCACTGTCTTTGCCCGACGAAGGGCGCTACGCTGATATTGGGCGCTGGATGCTGGTATCGGGCGATTGGCTCACCCCGCGTTTGAATGGCATTCCGTTTTTTCACAAGCCACCGTACTTGCATTGGCTGGAAGCCTCGGCCATGGGCCTGCTGGGAGTACATGCCTGGAGCGTGCGGCTGGTGGTGGCGTTGCACGCGGCCATGATGTTGGTCGTCAGTTACTTGGCTATGCGCCACATTGCTTCTGAAAAAATAGCGCGCCATGCTGTGTGGATGCTAGGCACCAGCTTGTCATTTCTGATTGGTGGGCAGTATGTTAACCACGACATGCTGGTGGCCGCGTGGATCGGCGTGGCGCTGTGGTGCTTTGCTTTGGCCTTCATGCACGGCGACAAACCCCACGCGTGGCTGGCACGCGCCGGGTTTGCGGCCTGCGCCTTTGGCATGCTGTCCAAAGGCTTGATTGGTTTTGCCCTGCCCGGCTTGGTGCTGTTGATTTGGTTGACAGTGACACAGCAGATGCGCAAAGTGCTGTATTTGCCATGGGTCAGCGGGTTGCTGATCTTTTGTACCATCGCATTGCCCTGGTTTATCTTGGCGCAGATGCGGTACGACCAGATGTTGCAGTACATGTTTGGCAAACACAACGTTAGCCGCTATACCGCCAGCACATTCAACAATGTGCAGCCGTTTTGGTTTTACGGGGTCGCGCTGTTGCTGTTGTTTTTTCCATGGATACTCTTTGCAGCCTGTCAGGCTGTGGTCAAAACAAAGCATGCACAAGCAGCTGCGCAAACCATAGCAAAGCAGTATGAGCGTTTGCTGTGGATCTGGTTGCTCGCCATCGTCGCGTTCTTTTCCATCCCCAGCTCAAAAATTGTTGGCTACATGCTGCCGGTCATGCCTGCGCTGGCGGCCCTGGCCGCGCTGGGCTGGCACAAACTGTTTGCCCACCGGGTGAACCAAGGCAAGTGGTTTGCGGGCCTGTGTGCATTGGCCGTGGCGATAGCGGTTGTGGCCAACGTAGCCGCCGCGCGCCTGACCGAAAAACACAGCGCGCAAGACGTGGCGCAGCACTTTGCCTGCATCGCCAACGCCAGCGACACGGTCTATGCCGTAGCCGACTTTCCGTATGACTTTCCGTTCTACGCGCAAACAAGCCAGCCAATGGTGGTGGTGCAAGACTGGCCCGAGCTGCGCAAAAACGCGGGCGACAATTGGCGCAGTGAGCTGTTGGAGGGCGCTGATTTTGATGCGCGCGCAGGGCTGGTGTTGCAAACGCCAGATGTGCTGGCCGTAGCGGCCTCCCAAGCGCACCAATGGCTAGTAGCGCCTAACGACTCCCGCGTAGACGGCTTTGCCTTGGTATTGCGCGGCAAGGCGTGGAGCCTGTACCAGTCCCAGGCTAGCGGTGCAGCCCGCTCATCTGCGGAAGGCCCAAAACCGGCTCAGCACAAAGGTCTGCCCGGCTGCACACACTAGGGCAATCACCAGCGCCAGCATGGACCACAGCCCGGCGTAATGCAGCAGGAGCACAAAGATAATTTCGTTCGTCACAAAGCCCGCCGCAGCGGTAGCGGCAAAGCGGGCAAAACTTTGGCGTACCGACGTGCCCGCGTCTTTAAAGCTGAAGCTGCGGTGGCCTGCAAAGCTCACCCCAAAGGCCACCAAAAACCCTGCAGCGTTGGCCAGCTCGGGCCACAACTGGGGTGCTATGCCGTGGTGCAAGCCTGCAAACACCAGCATATGGGTAAGCGCAGCACCTGCACCTACGGCGATAAACCACAGTCCTGAGGTCACTCGCCCTGCTGCCCGGTATCGGCAGTGTCGTGCAGCCCCGCACCAGTGCGCGCAGACACCAAGTAGGTGGGCCGCTGCTTTACTTCGTCATAAATACGGCCTACGTATTCGGCCAGTATGCCAATCGCCAGCAGTTGTACGCCCGATAAAAACGTCATGCCCACCACCATGGTGGCGTAGCCTGCTACATCGATGCCCAGCCAAAAGTATTCGATGATGACCCAAGCGCCATAGCCAAGGGAGACGCACGCCAATAACAAGCCCAGCCATGACATCAAACGCAGCGGCGCGGTAGAAAACGCCAGCATGCCGGTGAACGCCAGTGACAGGCCGCCGCGCACGCCAAATTTGCTGCTGCCTTCGGCGCGCGGCAGCGGCTCATACGCAATCGCTTCGCTTTGAAAGCCTACCCAGGCGTACAAGCCCTTCATAAAGCGGTTACGCTCAGGAAGCGCTTTGAGGGCGTTGACGACTTTGCGGTCTAGCAAGCGAAAGTCCCCGGCGTGCGGCGGAATTTTGACGCGGTTGTCCCAGTTGATCAGCGTGTAGAACACGCCGGCCAGCTTGCCATACAGCCGCGACTGGTCGTCACGTGTTTTGCGCACAGCGTACACCACGTCCACATCTTGCTTCCACTTTAGTAGCATTTTTTTCAAAAGAGCGCTGGGGTGTTGGCCATCTGCATCCATCAAAATCACTACGTCACCCTGCGCAGCGTCCAGGCCTGCGGTGAGTGCAGCCTCTTTGCCAAAATTGCGCGAGAACTGCACGTACACCACCTGCGGATGCACCGCACACAGCCCGTGCATCACCAGTGCGGTGTCGTCGCGGCTACCATCGTCCACCACGATAATCTCCACGTTGGGGCTGAGCGCCAGAGCCGCAGCCAGCACCTCGAGCACCACCTTGCCCAAGTTACGCGCTTCGTTGTAGGCGGGCAGCACGCAGGTGATGGACGGCGTCTCTAAGGCGCGACTGCCGTTTGCCAATTCGGTCGGCACGGGACTATTCTGAGGGGCTGGTGTCTGCATGGCTGAATTAGACACCAAGTTGTCATGGGCTTTTGCGCTGTTGTCCTGGCCTGCTCAAGAATGCACCAGCCCGACTCCCAGCCACACCGCAGTGCCCCACATCGTCAGCGCCACCACGGTATCAATACCGCGCCACACAGCAGGGCGTGCCAGTTTGTGGGCTAACAGCTGCGCACCCAGGCCCAACGCGACAAACCACAGCAATGAACCGGCTGCAGCGCCTGCGCCAAACATCCAGTTGTTGGGCTGGCTGTAAGCCAAAGACGCCATGCCGATCAGTACGGCGGTGTCCAGCCAGGCGTGGGGGTTGAGCCATGAAAACGCCAACGCGGCACCCAGCGCTTGCGTGCGCGTTGTTGGCACACCCAGTGCGCCTCCCATTCCATTGCCCTGCTGCGTGGTAGACAGGCCGGCGTACTGGTTAGCCCAGGCTCTGCGCGCTGCACCCCAGCCGTAATGCAGCAAAAACAAAATCGCCGCCCCCATCATTGCACCCTGCACACCCTTGGACAAACTGCCGACCTGTGCCAAGCCAGCTACGCCCAAGGCAATCAAAATAACATCTGTCACTGCGCAGGCCAGCACTGTGATTCCCACATGCGAGCGCAGCAGGCCCATGCGCAGCACATGCGCGTTTTGAGGGCCAATGGCGATGATGAGCGACAGGCTCAAAAGCATTCCAGAAAGAGCAGCGGTCATGGGTCCATTTGTAAGGGGGTAGTGGAACAAATTATCGTTGCTTTCCAACCAAGGCGGTCACGGGGCGGGATAATCACCTTATGCCCACTCCAGCTCCGCTGCGCGTGCTGTCCCTCATCCCGCCGATGACGCAGCTCAACACGCCTTACCCGTCCACCGCCTACATCACCGGTTTCCTGCGCTCGCGCGGGGTGGATGCGGTGCAGGCCGATGTAGCGCTGGCTTTGGTGCTAAAGCTGTTCTCTAAGGAGGGCTTGCAAAGCATTTACGCTGAGATTGACAAGCAGGAACAAACTACCGAGCGCGTGGCGCTGTTCATGGAGCAGTACGGCCGCTACGCCGCCACCATCACCGCCGCTATCAACTTTTTGCAAGGCAAAGACTCCACACTGGCCCACCGCATCAACTCGCGCAGCTTTTTGCCCGAAGGCCCGCGTTTTGAGGCGCTGGAAGTGTATGTAGACGACGAGGGCGGCGACCCGCTGGCTTGGGCCTTTGGGGCATTGGGCGCGCAAGACAAGGCGCGGCATTTGGCCACGCTGTATTTAAACGACCTGGCCGACGTATTGAAAGACGCGATTGACCCGCGCTTTGAATTTGTGCGTTATGCCGAGTCGCTGGCGGGCAGTCAACCCACGTTTGACCCGCTGGCCGATGCGCTGGCCCAGCCGCTTACTTTGGTAGACCGCACGCTGGTTGATATTGCGCTGCAGACTGTCGAGCAATATTTCCCCGCAGCAGGCCCCGCAGTGCAACGCGTGGTGCTGTTGTCAGTGCCCTTCCCCGGTTCAGTTTATGCGGCCTTTCGCATCGCGCAGGCTATCAAAGCGCGGCACCCACAAACCATACTCGTCCTGGGCGGCGGCTACGCCAACACCGAGCTTCGCGAACTGGCCGAGCCGCGTGTGTTTGACTATTTCGACTTCGTCACGCTGGACGCAGGCGAGCGCCCGCTGCTAGCTCTGCTGGAGCATGTGCAAGGCAAGCGCGGCCTGCAACGCTTGGTGCGCACGTTTGTGCGAGAAGCGCCAGCGCAAGGCGACGCAACCACCCAAGCTAATGCGGCGCAATTACCCGGCCAGGTGCGTTACATCAACCTCGCCGAGCCCGACGTGCCCTTCAGCGACGTAGGCACCCCCACTTGGGACGGCTTGCCGCTGGACAAATACCTGTCGCTCTTGGACATGCTCAACCCCATGCACCGCCTGTGGAGCGACGGCCGCTGGAACAAGCTCACCGTGGCGCACGGCTGCTACTGGAAGAAGTGCAGCTTTTGCGATGTCAGCCTGGATTACATCTCGCGTTATGAAGGCACTACCGCAGAGGAGCTGGTCAACCGCATCGACGCCATCGTCAAAGAGACCGGCCAAACCGGCTTCCACTTTGTAGACGAGGCCGCCCCGCCTAAGGCACTCAAAGCCCTTGCCGCCGAGCTGCAAGCGCGCAACACCGCCATCAGCTGGTGGGGCAACATCCGCTTCGAAAAATCCTTCACGCCCGACCTGTGCCAGGAACTTGCCGACAGCGGCTGCATAGCGATTAGCGGCGGCCTGGAAGTAGCCTCAGACCGCCTGCTCAAGCTCATGAAAAAAGGCGTGTCGGTAGAGCAGGTAGCCCGCGTTACCAAAGGCTTTAGCGATGCAGGCATTTTGGTGCACGCCTACCTCATGTACGGCTTCCCCACCCAAACCGTGCAAGACACCGTGGACTCGCTAGAGTACGTGCGCCAGCTATTCGCCGCAGGCTGCATCCAAAGCGGCTTCTTCCACCGCTTCGCCTGCACCGTGCATTCTCCCGTCGGCATGGCCCCGCAAGACTACGGCGTGAAACTGGTGGCCCTGCCCGCAGGCCAGTTCGCCAAAAACGACATCGCCTTCATCGACCCATCCGGCGTAGACCACGACGCACTGGGCATCGCGCTGAACAAGGCCCTGTACAACTACATGCACGGCATCGGGCTGGACCGCAATGTGCGCAGTTGGTTTGATATGAAGGTGCCTAAGACCAAGGTCGCGCCGGATTTTATTGAGCGGGCTTTGGGGCTTCAATCAAATTAATTCGGAAAACAGGCCAGAATCGATCCTGTTTCAATACTGGCCTGTTAAAAATCCGCATTCAAGACGGTGAACTACCTTTGCAAAAGCGATTTCAAGATATAGCCAGCGATACTTGGATTCTCTTTAATGCGGCGTGTGCTGTAACCATACCAATCTTCGCCGTAGGGCAAATAGACGCGCACATGAAATCCCTCGGAATGCAATCTGTCACGCAAAGCTTCGCACACACCTAATAGCATCTGAAACTCAAAAGCTGTTGGTGCAATAGCCTGCTGTTTTGCCAAAGCGATAACTTGCTCGATCAGTCGTACGTCATGCGTTGCAACGGCAACAAAAGAGCCTGCGGTAAAACAGCGCTCAACATGATTTAGAAAATGCTGATTAATCGCCGCGCGATCTTTCCATGCGTCCTTGACTAGGTGACTGCGATTTTCCACATAGATGCCCTTACAAATACGCAGCTCACTTTTAGTGAGTGTGAGTGGTTCAATATCTTGGTATGTACGGTTCAAATAAGCCTGCAAAGCAAGACTCACATTCGAATAGCGAGATCTCAGATGATTAAACAGATCAATTTCATCTTGAGTGCAACGCGTATCCTCCATGTCGATACAAATACTAGTTTTGTAAACTTGCGCTAGCCGCGCTAGTTCTTCAATATATTTCGCGCATTCTGTGCTGTTTATCAACATACCTAGCGCAGTAGGTTTGACTGAGATGCTGGCATTCAAACTATGCGTACTAATTGCATGCAGCACCCGCGTATATTCATCAACCGTACGGAGTGCATCTTCAGCACTTGAGGCGACTTCCCCAAGAACATCAACCGTCACGCTATAGCCTTGGGCGTTGAGTTGACGGATACGATCTATGGCCAAGTTGAGGTTGTCACCAGCGATATACCGACGAGAAATTTTACGGATGAGTGCATGCGGCACCATTGGAACCGCACGAGCTACCAGTGTGTTAAAAAATTGCATATCAAGACTTCATAAATAAACGAACAACCTCAACCCACCCACCAAAGCACGGTGAATTTTTTAAGTCGAGGGAAAACGCCAGTTCGCACGCAGCGAACTGGTATGTGGCAGCCAGCTAAATCTATGGTGATTTAGCGAAGCGCGTTCGGCTAATTAGCTGATGGGGGCCAAGCTGCGCGGTTCATTTTGTGCTTAAGCTATTCATGTTTATTAATTAATCATTGTAGAGCTAAAGGACTTAGGCTCAAATATCAAATAATTCGCCTAGCGGTACGATCAATAGCTATCTGTTTTATGCTGTTTTTAATAAAGGAAAAATGACTCAGCGGTGCGTTCTAGCCCGTAACAGGGCGTACTTCTACTTAAATTCCTACATTATTCTATCGATGATAAAATGGTAAGAATATAACTTTTGTCCAAAAATCATCTATGACTGCATCAGTAGCCACTTTGTCCACTAAATTCCAAATCTCTATACCCAAAGCTGTGCGCGAGCGCAATCAATGGCGGGCAGGACAGGAGTTTGCGTTTTTACCCAAGGGGCGTGGGGTGCTGGTGATGCCCGTGGCTGAGCTGGATGCTCTGGTGGGTATTGCGCGCGGCGCTAAAACGCATGCCGTACGTGACCGTTCAGAGCGGTTTTAAGCGATGGCAACGCTCAAGCGGCCCACCAGTGCTGCTGCTAGTAGTAGCACCGCCCAGGTAAGCCAAGACGCAACTGCTTTGTGGGTGGTGGACACTTCGGCCTGGATCGAATGGTTGGTCGACGGGCCGCTGCGTAAGCAACTGGTGGCGTTGATGCCGCCGCGTGAGCAATGCGTGGTGCCTACCATAGTGCAGTTAGAGCTGTCTAAATGGCTGGTGCGCGAGCGCGGTGAAGATGAAGCCGACGTGGTGATTGCCTACACGCAAAAATGCCAAGTCTGGCCACTGGATACGGCCACCGCACTGCGTGCCGCCGAGCTGCACCGAGAATACAAACTTGCCACCGCGGACGCCATTGTGTATGCTAGCGCCTTGCTCTCAGGGGCGCAGTTGTTAACCTGTGATGCGCATTTCAAAGGCTTGCCGCAGGTGCGGTGGATTCAAAAGAACTAAGAGCGCAAACGTCATGCTGGAGGTGACCTATGCAACCCACCCGAATCGAACTATTGCAGCGGATGCCGGTGTTCGGGGCGATCCGCGAAGACTCGCTGCGATTGCTATTGGAATACTCGCGCGTTGTCGAGGTGCCTGCGGGCCAACTGTTCTTTCGCCAGCACGACCCAGCCAACACGATGTTTGTGCTGGAAGCGGGCAAGGTGGTGGTGTTCAAAAGCTGGCAGGGTCAGGACGTGGCGCTGCACGACCTGGGCGCTGGCGATTGTTTTGGCGAGATGGCCTTGATGGATCTGTTGCCACGTAGCGCGTCGGTGCGTGCCGATACAGACTGCCGGGCGATTGAAATCAGCGCTGCCGATCTGCACCAGTTGTACCAAAGGGATACTGAGCAGTTTGCGCTGATCCAGATGAACATCGGGCGCGAGGTGTGCAGGCGGTTGCGGGCCACCAGCGAGCTGCTGTTCCAGGCCCGTATGGGCTTGCCCGTAAAATCACCCCATGCAACTGGTTAAACAACAACTGCTGGCCGCACTGGCTGGCGAACTTGATATTTTGAGCCCTGGCGCCGGGACGCGCGCCGCATTTGAGTCGCCCAAGGTGGCGGAGCATGGGGACTTTGCCTGCACGGCCGCGATGCAGCTGGCCAAGGCCATGAAGCTCAATCCGCGTGCTTTGGCTGAGACGCTGCGCGAATCGCTGCTTAAAACCCAGGCTTTTAGCACTTGGGCGGCGGCCATTGACATCGCCGGGCCGGGTTTTATAAACATCCGCCTCAAGCCCGAAGCCAAGCAGCAGGTGGTGCACGAGGTGCTGGCCCAGGCCGACCGCTACGGCTACCAAAAGGACACTGGCCAGAAGATGATGGTGGAGTTTGTCTCTGCCAACCCCACCGGCCCGCTGCACGTGGGCCATGGGCGGCAAGCGGCGCTGGGCGATTCGATCTGTAACCTCTGGGCCACGCAAGGCCAGCAGGTGTACCGCGAGTTTTATTACAACGACGCGGGGGTGCAAATTGCCACGCTGGCCAAGTCCACCCAACTGCGCGCCAAAGGCTTTAAGCCCGGCGATGCCTGCTGGCCGACGGACCCGGACAACCCCGAGAGCAAGGGCTTTTACAACGGCGAGTACATCAACGACATCGCGCAAGACTTCCTGGCCAAAAAGACCGTACAGGCCGATGACCGCAGCTTTACTGCCAGCGGCAATGTGGACGACCTGGAGAGCATTCGCCAATTTGCCGTGGCCTATTTGCGACATGAGCAAGACTTGGACTTGAAAGCCTTTGACGTCAAGTTTGACAACTACTTCCTGGAGAGCAGCCTGTACACCAGCGGGCGCGTGGACAAAACAGTAGACCTGCTGGTGAAAGCCGGCAAAACCTACGAACAAGACGGCGCGCTGTGGCTGAAAAGCACAGACTACGGCGATGACAAAGACCGCGTGATGAGAAAGTCCGCCCCTCCCAACGCCGACGGCACCCAGGCCGCGCCGCAATACACCTACTTCGTACCGGACGTTGCCTACCACCTAGCCAAGTGGGAGCGCGGCTACACCCGCGCCATCAACATCCAAGGCACCGATCACCACGGTACCATATCCCGCGTGCGCGCAGGCCTACAGGCTGCGGGCATGGGCGTGGCGCCCGGCTACCCCGACTACGTGCTGCACACCATGGTGCGGGTAATGAAAGACGGCGAAGAGGTCAAAATCTCCAAGCGCACCGGCGGCTACGTCACGCTACGGGACTTGATTGAATGGACCAGCAAGGACGCCGTGCGCTTCTTTTTACTCAGCCGCAAGCCCGACACCGAATACACCTTTGACGTCAACCTGGCCGTGGCCAAAAACAACGACAACCCGGTGTACTACGTGCAGTACGCGCATGCCCGCATCTGCTCGGTGCTGGCAGCGTGGAAGGACAAAGAGGGCGGCGACGAGGCCACGCTGAAAGATGCCGACCTGAGCGCCCTGAACACGCCTGCCGCCCAAGCCCTGATGCTGGTGTTAGCCAAGTACCCCGACATGCTCGCCAATGCCGCCCAAGGCTTTGCCCCGCATGACGTGACCTTTTATTTACGCGACCTCGCCAGCCAGTACCATAGCTACTACGACGCCGAGCGCATACTGGTAGACGACGCCGTGGTGAAAAACGCACGTTTGGCCTTGGTTACCGCTACCGCGCAGGTGCTGCGCAATGGCCTAAAGGTGCTGGGTGTCTCGGCACCCACTAAGATGTAGGAATGGAAATGAAATCAATGACTGTAGGTAAACAACGCGGCGGCACCATTTTGGGCATCATCATTGGCGTGCTGGTGGGCTTGGGCGCTGCCCTGGCTGTGGCCGTGTACGTCACCAAAGTGCCGGTGCCGTTTGTTAACAAGAGCGCTGGCAAAGGCTCCAGCACCGAGCAGGACGCCGCCGAGGCCAAAAAGAACAAAGACTGGGACCCCAACGCCCCACTGTACGGCAAAAACCCAGCCAAACCTAACCCCGCTGCCGCAGGGGTGCTGGGCACCACGCCAGATGCCACGCTGCCCAGTGCCGCCACCAGCACGGCGGCCGTACCCGCCAAACCTGCCAAGGCCGCGTCTGCCGCTGCCGCCAAAGCCACTGCCGCCGCGCCTGCGGCTGGCAAGCCCGGCACGGCCGACCCCCTGGGTGATTTGGCCAAAGCTAAAACGGCTGGCGCTGCCGCTGGGTCAACCGCCAGCGGCGCTGACCCGTTTACATACCTGGTGCAGGCCGGGGCTTTTCGCACGCCTGAGGACGCGGAAAGCCAGCGCGCCAAGCTGGGCATGCTGGGCATGGACGCCAAAATTACCGAGCGTGAGCAGTCGGGCCGTACGGTGTACCGCGTGCGCGTAGGCCCCTTTGGCAACAAAGATGACGCCGAAAAAGCCAAAGAAAAGCTCGACGGCGGTGGATTTGACACCGCGTTGGTGCGGGTGCAGCGCTGAATGCGCCAAGAATAGTTGGATTGTTAACGTTAGATTTATGCAATGCCGCATTGCGGCCATAGGGAGAGAAATGTATGTTGCGTCGTGATTTTTCTGTGGGTTTGGCAGCTACCGGTGTAGCTACTTTGGGTGCGTCTTCGCTGGCCTATGCCCAAGCGCCAAAGGGTTACCAAGAGGGTGCCGACTATATCTCTCTGGACAAGCGCGTACCCACCGAGGTTGCCAGCGGCAAGATAGAGGTGGTGGAGTTTTTTTGGTACAGCTGCCCGCACTGCAACGCGTTTGAGCCGCAACTGGAAGCCTGGGTTAAAAAAGCACCCAAAGATGTCGTCGTGCGCCGCGTGCCCGTGGCCTTTCAGGACAGTTTTGTTCCCCAGCAGCGCTTGTTCTACACCCTCGAGGCGATGGGCAAAGTCGACAGCTTGCACGCCAAAGTGTTCTACGCCATCCATGTAGAAAAACAGGCGCTCAATACCCAGGCTGCGATTGGCGCGTGGATGGAAAAGCAAGGCGTAGACAAAGCGCAGTTTGACGCCATGTTCAATTCGTTCAGCGTGGCTACGAAGGCGCGTAAAGCGGCGCAACTGCAAAATGACTTTAAGGTAGATGGCGTGCCAGCCTTGGGTATTGCGGGCCGCTTTTATACCTCGGGCTCGCTGGCCCAGACCATGGACCGGGCCCTTGCCGTTACCGACTTTTTGATTGCTGAGGTGCGCAAAGGGCGCTAGGCGCTGATGCCCCGCATTTCCCAAAAGGCGAACCGTGTGTTCGCCTTTTTTCATTTTGACACGTGCCCAGCGCGCAATGCGCTATCCTAAGGAGCTATGACCGCGCCAGAACGAGACAATGCCACCCCCCAATTGCCCCTCCATGAGTCGCTGCTGGACCGCGACATGGCCGAGCTGGCCCGTGGCAACCCGGGGCGCTTTTGGTTGATTTTGGCGCTGGTGTCGGGCTTGGTGTTGATGGGTTTGTCGGCCTGGCGCCAGGGCTGGTTTACGCCCACGGCGCACTTGTTTGTAGAGTTGCCGGGGGCGGTGGGCGTGCAGGTGGGTACGCCGGTCAAACTCAAGGGCTTCAAAATTGGCGAGATCGACGATATTGACCTGGAACCCAACCTGAACGTGAAGGTGCGCATGCGCGTGGTGCAAGACCGCCTCAAGTTGATCAGCGCCGGGGCCACCGCCAAGTTTGGCCGTGATGGGCCTATCAGCGGCAAGTTTATTGACATCGTGCCGGGCCCCCTGGACGGTAAGCGGATTGCGGCCGAAGCCCTGTTGCCGATGGACGGCGGCAACGAGCTGGAAGACGTGATGGGCACGGTGAAAGTGGCTATTGAGAAGCTGGCCATTGCCATTGGCAAAATAGAGCCCATCCTGGACGACACCAAAAAGCTCACTGGCGAAGCCAGCGAGATGCGCAAAGACATTCGCAGCTCGGTGTCGGCAGTGCTGGCCAATGCCGAGGAGATGTCGCTGCAGTTCAAGCGCATGGGCAACAGCGCCGCCAACGTGACCGGCAAGCTGGACGGTGACCGCAAAGCGATAGTCGGCGATATACAAAAAGTGCTGGTGCAAGCCAACTCGGCGGCAGAAAGCGCGCGCGTGGCCCTGAAGGGCCTGGAGCAAGACCTGCCGCAGGTGACTGACAAAACCAAAGCCGCGCTGGACAACGCCCGCGACGCCACCAGCAACGTCAAGCAAAGCACGGCAGACGTGCAGCAAATCATTCGCGAAGCACGCCAAGACCTGCCGCCCACCGTGCGTGCGGCCCGCTCGGCTACCCAAGACGCGGCGGAGATCACCGAAGGCATCAAGCGCAGCTGGCCCGTGCGCGGCATGGTAACGCCGCCGCCCGACGGCAATTTGAATTTGGACGGCTTTGAAGGTAAACCGACTGGGGTGGTCAAATGATACCCAGAGCCCTTGCATGGCTGTTGCTAGCTGCTACTGTATTTGTAGTAGCTTGTGCCAGTTCTGCGCCCACCAAAGACGACAACGCCAATGCGCTCACCAAAGCTGCGCAAAACGTTGAGCGGCGGGCGTCCCAGTCGTTTGCAAAGGGTGAGTTCGACAGCGCTGCCGCAGGCTATGAGTCTGCCGCGCTGGTGTATGAAACCCTGGCGCTGCCTGAGCCGCAAGCCCGCGCCCGGCTCAGCCAAGCCCGAGCGCTGGCCGACGCAGGCCGCACCGCACCAGCGTTGGAGTTGATCATCGGTATGCTGCAAAACCCTGCGGGCCTGAGCTCTGAGGTACTGGCCACCGCCTATGGCCGCGCCGCTGCCCTGAGCTTGGACAGCGACCTGCCCGCAGCGCAAACCCATTTGCAAAACGCCGCCAAAGCCTGTGCCAATACCTGCGCGCAAAGCTCGGCCCTTAGCGCCTTGCGCGCCCGTGCCGACCTGGCCGCCAACCAAGCTGCGGCAGCGGCTGGCAACGCCAATGCTGCGCTGGCCGCAGCGCAAAACAACAATGACCGTGCTAACGCCCTGCGGGTGCGCGCGCAGGCCAATGCTGCGCTGGCCCTGCCCGCGCTGGTGCTGCCCGATGCGCAGCAAGCCCTGGCCTTGGACCAAGAACTCGGCCTGCCTGCCCGCGTACTGGTGGATTTGCAGTTATTGCAGCGCGCCCATGCGGCCCTGGGTGACACGGCCAGCGCGGCGCGCTACGCTGCGCTGGCCCAACGCGCCATGGCGGCAGGTGCCACCTTGCGGGGCGACGCCGCCAAATGAGCCAAAGCACTATAGGCCGGACACCATGAGCAGCGACAAAGCAGTAGAGCGGCACCACCGCACGGAACAGCGCTTGAGCCTGAACGCCATGCTGCTCACGCCGGCCAAGCTGCGCTGGTTTGCGCTCGGCGAGCTGTGGTGGTACCGCGCCAGTTGGCGTATTCCCGCAGCGCGGCGCATTTTGCACCGCGAGCGCAGCCAGGAAATGCGCGAGATGCTGCCCATTCTGGTGGTGCTGGGGCTGATGGCCGGGGTGACTATTTTTGTGGTTTTGCCATCCGCGCTGCAAGAGCAGTCGTCCACCATCTTGGCCACCCTGTGGCCGCTGTGGGTAGTGCAGGTAGCCCCCATGATTTGCGCGCAGGCCATGGCCATGCAAAATTCCCCCGATATTGCCATTCGCCTGACCGAGGCTGAGCTGGACGGCGACTTTGACATGCAAGACATCGTGCAGCATTCCCGGCAGGCGGCGCATGCCACCGTGCCGTTGATAGCAGCGCACGCGGCCGTATGCGCAGCCAGCGCCTGCTTGCTGGTGCTGTTTACCTTGTGCTTTGGATTGCTGGCGGGTTTTGTGCTGGCGGTGGGCGACCTGCGCACCACCATCGACATTATCTTTGCCCGCGTGCCGCCCCTGGTGTGGCTGCGCGCGGCATTCTCGGCCTGGTTGCTGGGCGGGGTGTGCGTGACAGCGGCCGTGCTGTACGCGTGGCCTGGCACCCAGCAAGCCCACTCGGGTATGGGCGCGCACCGCATGGGCCTGCGCGCCATGCTGGCGTCTTCAGTGGCCTGTGCCGCCACGGGTGTTTTTATGAACTGGGTGGCCGGCCTGCTGGGCTGGAACGGCATGGTCGGCTAAGACTGCTAACATCGCTGAGACCGGGTACCCCACTTTCTGGGGTGCGCTATGTCAGCTAATTACAACGCGCTTGCTTCCAAGCTAGCTTCCGCTCGTGCTCGCGGCAAAAACTGTACGTTTTCGATCACAATCGAACAAAAGTACACACATTGCGCGCCCCTTCTCCCCGTGCGCGATGCAACACCACAGCTTGGAGCATGGGCCATGTCAATTGTTAGAAGCGTTTTAGTTGCTTTGGCCGTAGCCAATTTGCTGTCAGCGCCAACTGCAAGCAGCCAAACTCCGAGCGCGGCTACGCCCTCGGCAGAGCAAATGATTGAGCAGCTTAAGGCGCCTAAAACACGCAGTTTACGTAACTTGAATATCGAGCAGGTCAATAGTCCCCCCGCACCCGCACCGGCGCCGTCAACCGCAACCAGTGTAGGTGCCCCCGTTGTCGGGGTAGTCGCTACACCACAAGCCAAGCCTTCGCTGTCCTTGTTGATTCAGTTTGACTTTAACTCTGCCCGCGTTAGGCCTGAGAGCCAGCAGGTATTGAACAACTTGGCCGTGGCACTTCAATCGCAAGAGTTGTTGGCTTCCAAGTTTGCCGTCGAAGGCCATACCGATGCCACGGGCCGCGCTGACTACAACCTGCGCCTGAGCCAGCAGCGCGCCGATGCCGTGCGCGACCTGCTGGTGGCCCAAGGGGTCAGCACGCAGCGGCTGCACACCGCAGGCAAGGGCTCCGCTGAACTGGCCGACAACGCCGACCCCGCATCAGCCAATAATCGCCGTGTACGCATCGTCAATTTTGAATAAAAAACATGCATAACAAGCCATTAGCCCAATCAAATAGGGCACAAACTGCTATCAAATCAGTGGCATATGCAGCCGCCTTATTGTGCGCTGGCCTGCTCGTGCCTGCTCACGCACAGACCAAGGCGGGCAGCGCCGCCGACGGGCGCAATCTACAGGTGCAAGCCGCAGCGCCCAGCAGAGCCAATAACAACCAGCGCGTCGCTTTGGTTATCGGCAATGCCGCCTACAAAGAGGCCCCGTTGACAAACCCCGTCAACGATGCCCGCGCCATCGGCCAGGCGCTGCAAGAGTCCGGTTTCACGGTGATATTGCGCGAAAACACCGACCAGCGCGGCATGCTCAGTGCCCTGCGCGAGTTTGGCGACAAGCTGCGCGGCGGCGGCACGGGGCTGTTCTACTACGCAGGCCACGGCATGCAAATCAAAGGCCGCAACTACCTGATACCCGTAGGTGCCAACGTGGACCGCGAAGACGAAGTTGCCTACAGCGCGGTAGACGCGCAGGCCGTGCTGGACAAAATGGAGTTTGCAGGTAACGCCGCCAACATCATGATTCTGGATGCCTGCCGCAACAACCCGTTTAACCGCAGCAGTCGCAGCGGCCAGGGCGGCCTGGCGCAAATGGAAGCTCCTGTAGGCACGCTGGTAGCCTTTGCCACGTCGCCCGGCGCAGTGGCCAGCGACGGTGGCGGTGCCAACGGCCTGTACACCCAGCACCTGCTAACCGCCATGCGGCAAAACGGCAGCAAAGTAGAAGACGTGTTCAAGCAAGTGCGCGCCAATGTGCGCCGCGACAGCCAAGGCAAACAGGTGCCGTGGGAATCGACCTCGTTGGAGGGGGATTTTTACTTTAAAGGTGGAGTTGTGGGTGCTGCAACCGCTACGCCGGCCGATGCAGGCGCAACCGTAGAGACCGCGTTGTGGGATGCAGTCAAGAACAGCACAATTCCAATTGAACTGCGTGCCTACCTGAACCGTTATCCGGCGGGGCGTTATGCGGCTAACGCCCATGCCAAGCTAGCGCAGTTGCAGCCTGGCAGCACCGCTGCTCCTAACTCAGTAGCTTCTAGCGCAAATTCAGTAAGGCCTAGCAATGAGAACGCTTCACAAAATACCAGTCCCACGAACGTGCCCGACGCCAGCACGAACGGCAGAGACCAAGCGGCTATTGACCGACGAACAGAAGAGATATTGGCCAGCTTGGTATCAAAGCCGGGTCCTGGGCAATTGGTAAAGCCTACGACCGCGGACTCCATTCGACCTCTGGCTATTCCAAACAATTTTGGATTTATAGTGGGCGATCGCTGGCGATATCAGGTGGTTGACAAATTTAAAAATGAAGTAGTTTTCAACTTTACTTATAAAGTAGATTCGATTTTGCAAAACGGAGACATGTCGTGGAATGGTGGGAATATTCTGACCTCGCCAGAAGGCAATTTTCGACGTGATGTGAATGCCACATGGAGTGCGCGCGACTTTAGCCAGCAAGAAGACAAAATACCTAAGGAGCTGCGAGTGGGCTATAAACAGGAGATAAGGTACACCAATACAGCGCTGCGCAAAGCTGACAATTTTCAATTTACAGAAGAGTACAAAGGTACTTTGGTTGTCAAAGGTAAAGAAAAAATTAAAGTGCCCGCAGGTGAATTTGAAGCCTGGCGCGTAGAGCGCGACACCAATTTCACCGGAGTGCAGACTAATGGGAATGCGCGATGGTATGGACGTCATGTAATGGTGGGCTGGTATGTGCCAGAGTTGCGCAATTTTGTTGCCCGAGACCATGAGCATCGTGTGGGTAATCAAGTGCCTAGTCGTGAACGCGCTGAGCTCACCAGCTACACCGTACGTGGTGCTGAGAACTTAGTCCAGCGCTAGGCTCCTACAAAAAGCCTATGCTCATTTGGCCGCGTTTTACGTCTTGGCTCGGCGCGTTGCCATCGGCGCGCGTCACATGGGGCCTGGCCTTGGCGTTTTGCATGTGGGCGATGCTCGACTTGTTTGTGCTGAAAGTCTCCAGCGGGCTGGCCAGTTCTACCTACGACACCATGGTGCGCGCCCGTGTTTATGCGGCAGCCCCCGACCCGCGCGTGGTGATTGTGGACATTGACGAAGCCTCACTGGCGCAGATGGCACCAGAGTTTGGACGCTGGCCCTGGCCGCGCGATACCTTGGCCACGGTGCTGGACTATATTGAAAAGCAAAACCCGCAGGCCATTGCCTGGGACGTGCTGTTCAGCGATGCCGACCGCCTCTCGCCGGGCGGTGACAAGGCTTTTGACGAAGCCGCCAAGCGCAGCGCGCACAGCCACTTTGCCGTGGTGCGCCTGCCAGCTGCGTACGACGCGCAAAGCAAGGTAACACGCACCATGTTACCGGGGTTGTGGGTAGGCACCGAGGCTAGCAAAACCACGTCTACCGTAGCACTGATTGCACCTGTACTACCCGCCATTGCCGCTGCCAAGCTGGGCTATAACAATGGCTATACGGATGCCGATGGTGTGCTGCGCCGTTATCGTCTGTTTGAAACCCTGCCCGACGGTAGCCGGGTGCAGTCACTTGCGCTGAGTGTGGCTACCGCACTTAGCCCTAAACACACTCCTGAATCAATAGCATATAACGCAAACGATGCTTGGGCTTTAGGCCTATTTAGCATTAAAAAGCAAGATGTCTTGATGGCCTGGCGCGGTAAAGCAAACGGCTACCCGCGCGTGCCCTTTGCCGATGTGTTTTATGCCGCCGAAGGGGGTAAGCCTGCACGAGTAGTGCCCAGCTTTGCGGGGAAAATTGTGTTGATTGGCGCGACCGCTTCCAGCTTGCACGACATTCACGCCACCCCTTTGGCAGCGCAGCATACCGGCGTGGACAGCCTGGCCACCGCCATCGACAACGCCGTGAACCAGCGCCATGTGGCCGAGCTGCCGCGCTGGCTACAAGCCCTGCTCGCCATTGGCCTGTGCATCGGCATGGCTTGGCGGGTGCAAAAGAACGGCATAAGCTCTCTAGACCCTGCGTTGCTGCTGCTACCCGGCGCTTTGCTGGGTATCAGTTACCTGTCCCTCAACGGCAGCCCGGTATTTATCGACCTGCATCTGGCAGCAAGCATTGCGCTACTTTATATTGCGGCACTCAAAACTTGGAACGCTTGGCGGCGAAATTACTGGTGCGAGCCAGCAAAGCTGTTTGCTGAATATGGCCTGCTGCCCATACGCAGTGTATGGCCCGCAGCAGATATGGGGCTTGATCAGCTCATAAGCCTGTTGGAGCAGAGTGCACCGCAATGCCGTGTTGTCGGCGGCGACGCAACCGCATCGTGGCCTGCAGTACTGCGATGGCCGGAGATGCTGCATGTCGTCTGCATCCACGGGCCTATGGATCAACTCGTGTCGCTGCAAGACAATAAATATCTGACGGCGATAGCGGCATGTGGGTTGCCAGTGCCTACGCTGGCTCTGGATAAGCAAAATATCGCCAATCAGGCAAGACAAATTTCAACGCGCGTATAGAAATTGATAATTCTCCAAGGATGCTATGAATAGTCGTCAATATCGGTGCTTAACAATCATTTCAGCGGCTATTGTGTTAGTGGGCCAAGCCATAGCGCAAGTGCCCACGGTTGCGCCAAGCGCGCGGACCAATGGACGCATGAGTCTTGCCGCCGATGTAGATGCTTTTGCCAGAGATGTGCAGTCAATTGTGGCGATGAGCCGCAATGGCAATACGCTGTACGACGCTGATTCACGGAAAAAAAATTGGCAAAATTACTGTGGGACTTCTCGCAGCTCTTCCGAGCGTGGCGAATTCAGATCTGCGGTGCGCGATGCTAGCAAGGCGCTGTTTTTGGGTGGTGCCGGCGCTGACGCCACTGCCAGTGCGTTCGCCACCCGTGATATGGCTATTGCTTACAGCTGGGCTGGCGATCTTGATAATGCGCAGCTATGGTCTGAACGCGCTTTAGGTTATGCAAAAAACATCAGCGCCAGCACTATGGATGTAGATTATCAAATCCGCTTTGACGCTATCAAGACATTGGGGGATGTTGCGTATCGGCGCAAGCAATACAGCCAAGCCCTGTCGCATTACAAAGAGGCTGAAACCAAATTGCCGTGGGTTGGCGCTGGGTTTTATAAGGAGTTTGTCAAGCTGTCCGTTGCAAATACGCAGTCAAAATTGAACCTTCCCGAAGCGCAACAGGCCTTGGTGGAGCTAAGTAAATCCGGTGATACTGAAGTGCGCATGCTGGCTTTACGCTCTCTGGCAGCCGACCAATTGGTCAACCAAAAAATAGACCAAGCTCTATTAAGTGCAAAAAGCCTGAGTGCTTTGAGCAAAGAAAGTAAAAGCGCCTACAGCAACCTGTGGGCGCAGCACCTTATTGCACAAGTCCATCAGCAGGCGGGACAAAAAGAGTCCGCCATCCAAGCGGCCTTGCTGGCGGTCAATCTGGCCGATGAGGTTCGCGCAAGTTTTCGCTCGTCTGAAGTAAAGAGCAGCCTATTTGGCAATGTGCAAGAGGTATTTGAACTGGCTTCCCTGTTGCTGGTGGATGCCAATCGGTGGGAGGAGGCGTTCCACGTCTCTGAGCGCTCGCGGGCGCGGGCCACTTTGGATTTGCTACGCAACCTGAAAAGCGCCGATAAACCCGACGAGAAAAACCGCGCCAAAGCGCAACTGGTACTAAAAACAGCAGACATACAAGCGCGGCTTCCAGACAACACAGCCTTAGTAAGCTACTACGTCCTGCCCACTGCCGTCTTGGTATGGCAGATTGATACGACTGGTGTTAAGGGTTTTAAAGTTAACCTTAGCAAAGACCAACTGGCGAAAGATGTCACCAGCTTCAGGGATGCCATTGAACAGGAAAATACAAGCAAAACCAACGAGCTAGCAACGTCGCTCTATACCCAGCTGGCGGCCCCTTTGAAGTTCCCTACGGAGCGAGCGCTAATTATTGCGCCGCACTCCTTCCTGCATTTTTTGCCTTTCCAAGCCTTAAGAAGCACAAAAGGGTGGTGGATAGAGCAGCATCCGATCAGCTATGCCCTGTCTGGCAGCACGCTGCCTGCGCAAACCACGGGTAACGAAATGGCGCCCGCGCTGCAAAATGTCATGGCGCTGGGCAACCCCGATGTGAATGACAAAAAGCTAGACCTGCCCGGTGCCTCCTTAGAGGTAGAGAGCATCAAAGCCATGTATCCCAGCACCCAAACTTTTACGCGCAAAGACGCCAGCAAAATCAAAGTAATGAGTGACGGCGCTAGTGCCAGTATTTTGCATATTGCTGCGCACGCCATGGTGGATGACATTGACCCCATGCACAGCTATGTTTTGCTGTCTAACCCCGCCGCTGTTACGGGCGTAGCAGGTGGGGAGCTAGAGGCGCAGGACTTGCAGAATATGAAGCTTTCAAAAATGAGCTTGGTAACGCTGTCTGCGTGCAATAGCGGTATTGGGAAAATCGCCAAAGGCGACGAGTTTTCGGGCTTTAAAAACGCCATCCTTTTAGCCGGAGCATCCCGTTTGCTAGTGTCGTTATGGCCTGTTGACGACGATGCCACGGCGGCACTGATGGGCAGTTTTTATAAGTCAGCCGCCACCATGAAGCCCGCAGCGGCCATGCGCAAAGCCCAGTTGGAGTTGATAGCCAAAGCTGATACCAACTCGCCATTCAAATGGGCTCCGTTCGTGCTGGTAGGCGACCCTCGATAAACCATTTCAGAACAAATCACATGAAAAAACCAAACACTGTAAGTAATCTACGCAGCCAAGTATTTATCTGCACGCTGGCACTGTGCGGTGCGTTGCAGGCGCAAACCACCTCCGCCTCGCGCGCCACCGAGCTGCGTGCAGACAAGCTACCCAGCGCTGATGTCATTAGCCCTGTAGCCGCTGGTGCTGCGCTGCGCCTGGTGAGCCTGGAGGGCGGCTGGGCTAACGTGGAACATTTGGGCAAGTCAGGCTGGGTGCGCGCCTCTACGCTCAATTTGCAGTCGGGCGCGTCAGCCGTGTCCAGCACCGATACCGGCCGCCAAGCCACGGGCAGCACGGTTAACGCCGCCCTCACGCTGGGCGTGCGCAGCATGCCCCCGCGCGTTAACCGCCACGCCCTGATCATCGGCGTGAGCCAATATGCCGATGCCAACACCCCGCTGCTGCCCGGCGCGCGCATCGACCGCGAATCGGCCACCCAAATGGCGAGCGCCATGCAGGTACCCGCCAGCAACATCACCTACCTGCAAGACAGCCAGGCTACCGGCGGCAATATCCGCAAGGCCCTGGCCGACATGAATGCGCGCGTGCAAGACGGCGACCGGGTTTTTGTGCATTTCAGCGGCCACGGCACCCGCTATAACGACCCGGCCGCAGGTGGCTGCGTAGAGGCGTTGTTGGCCTATGACGGCGGGTGGAGCGGTACTATCACCAACCGCGAGATGAGCGAGCTGCTCAAGCCCATCACCGCCAAAACCGATAAGCTATTTGTCATGTACGACGCCTGCCACTCCGGCGGCATTGTCAACGCTGCCTCCACCATCCGCTCGCGCGGCTTTAGCAACAGCCAAGACGAAGGCGTGCTGCGCCCCAAGTTTGCATCCATCAGCGAAGAGTGCGGCCGCCCCGTTAACGTCAAAACCCGTAACCTGCTGGTAGAGCAGGTCAGTAAAGGCGCGCTACCTCAAGACGTGATCCATATCAGCGCCTCGCGTGATAATGAAATCAGCTTTGACGACTCGCAAAAAGGCGGCCTGGCCACCCAGTTTATGCGCGACTGCATGCTGCGCGATGCCAAAGACCTGGACGGCTCGGGTGCCATCAGCATGGACGAAATACGCCAATGCGCGCAGACCAAGATCAACGACCGCATGAAGAACGATGCTAACTTCAAGCCGCACAACATTCAACTCTCAGGCAATACCGGTTTTATTCCGGCATGGTTTAGCCAAACCACAGCGCTGGCCAGCACGGCACCGATCGCCGTGCAGCCCGCGCCACTGCCTGCGCCAGCAACGCCAGTTCCGGTCGCTGTGGTTGCGTTAGCCCAGGCACCCCCAGTCGCCTCAGTACCGGTACCTCCACCGGTGGCACTGACCGGCGAGCAAGCCCTGCGCCAGATGTTTGACCAGCGCGATGCCAAGCGCCGCGTACAGGTCACCCTGAGCAAAGACAAGCTCAAGATCGGTCAAGATGCACTGGACTTCATGGTGCAGTCCGACCGCGCAGGCTACGTCTACGTGGCCATGGCGGGCTCGGACAATAAATCCATGTACCTATTGTTTCCTAACGATCTAGACCAAAACAACCGCATAGAAGCCAACCAGCAGCTGGCCTTGCCGCGTCCCAACTGGCGCATTAAAGCCGGCGGCCCCGAGGGGCGCGACAACCTGTTGGTGTTCGTTGCCGACGGCCCGCGCGACCTGACGCAGCTTGCAGCGAGCAAAGCCGGCCCGTTTGTCATGTCGCTGAATACCAGCGCAGGCCGTGCCAGCCTGGGGGGCCTCATGTCCGCCAGCAAAGCCGCCAGCCAGCAAGAGTGCAGTAGCTCTAGCCGCAATAGCCCGCTCTGCTCCGATGCCTATGGCGCTGCCATGATCACGGTGGACGAGGTGCGCTAGCGGATCGGCGTAGTAGGTAAATCAGCGTTTAGCCTATCGCCGACGAGCTGCAACGCGCCGTGTACAACGTGCCCAGCGCCCGCAAGGTAATCTTGCTAGACACCTGCCAAAGCGGCGAGGGCATCGACGTGAGCAAGCTGCTGAGCCGCCCCGAGGGGCATGCCCAGGACAACCGAGACATGATGAACCGCATCAAGCGTAAATCTGGTGCCATGGTGCTGGCCGCAGCCCAGTCTAAAGAACAGGCGCTAGAGGGCTACAAAGGCCACGGCATATTTACCTACGCTTTGCTGGAGGGCCTGGAGGGCAAGGCAGACTCCAACAAAGACGGCTTGGTGTCCACCTTTGAGCTGCAAGAGTACGTCATGAAACGCGCCGACCAACTGGCCGAGCAAGTCTATGGCCGCGCCCAGCAGCCCTACCCGGCTGCGCTGTCAGGGTTTGATGTGGTGAAGTGGCGTTGAATATGTGGGATAGTGGTTTTTTATTGTTATCACCCTTACCTTCAAGTAAGAATATAATGCGACCCAGCCGTTAACTTCTTTTTGTTTTGCCGGAGGCCCGTCATGCAAGCCACACTCAGCTCCAAATCACAAATCACTCTGCCCAAAGACTTGCAGCAATGGCTGGGTGTGCATAAGGGTGACAAGTTGCAATTTGTACTGGAAGAGGGTGGTGCCAGGATATCCAAAGTGGCCACGCCTTCATTTGCGGCGCTGGTAGGCGTATTGCCCGCGCCCTCTAAAGCGTTTACGGTCGAACAGATGAACCAGGCAGTTATGCGCGCTGTGGCGAAAAAGCACAAACCTGATTAGGCTATTTTGATGATGATTTCTTTAGACACGAATGTGCTGGTTCGCCTGCTGACCAATGATGAGCCTAAACAAGTACGCCAAGCACGCAAGGCTTTGGATTTGGCGCTTGCAGAGGGTAAAACGATCTGGGTGAGTGTGGTCGTGTTGTGTGAGCTGGTGTGGGTTTTGCAAGGCTTGTACAAATACGACAAGAAGCAAATCATCACCGCTTTGGATGCGCTATTGAAATTCTCAGGCATCGAGGTGCAAAGCCCCCACTTGGTAAAAAAGTCAGTCGATGTCTTGGCTGGTAATGCCGCAGACTTTGCTGACATTTTGATAGGTTTACTCAGCGTGGATGCGGGTGCGGCGTATGTGCTGACTTTTGACAAAAAAGCATCTAAGCTTGTGACGCACGAGCTGTTAGTTTGAGCCTTGCATGGAGTGAAAATTGAGTTATTTGCTGCGTGTGCCTAGCAAGGCCGCTCCAATAATCAACGCGGTAGCCAAACCAATACTCCACGTTAATGGCAGCCCGGTCACCAGCATCAACAGCGCTGTAGAGGCCAGTGGCGTGATGTAACTCAGGATGCCGATGTGACGGGCATCGCCTTTTTTCAGTGCCGCGTCCCACAGAAAAAATGCTGCACCCAGTGGGCCCAGGCCCATCACTGCGATTAGCAGCCAGTCTTTGCTACTCAATGCAGTCGAGGGCTCCAGCAGCGCGTGGCAGAGCAGGGACAGCAGGCCTGAGACTAGCCCAAACAAACCAATCGCGGCGGTGGGAAACCCGTGCCCTGTGCTGGCCAGCCGCTTGCTCATCAGCGAATAACTGGCCCAGATAAAGGCCGAACCCAGCGCAGGAATATAGCCCCACGCAAAGCCGGTATTGCCCAAGCCCTGCAAGCCGCTTTTCCATAGCGAATCACCAAGAATGGCGATGCAGGCTCCGGCAAAACCAGCAAAGGCAGCTATTAAATGCGTAGCTGACAGTTTGATGCCAGGTAAAAACAAGGGTGCCATCACCACAATGCCCAAGGGCCAAAGGTAGTTGACCAAGTTGGCCTCTACCGGCGGCGCGTGGCGCAGGGCAACGAACAACAAGAAGTGAAAACCAAACAGACCGTAGATGCCCAAAGCCAAGGCGCCCAGCGACACCTTCCATTGCCTGAAAAACGGCCAAGCTGGCACGCTGCCGATCAGCAGGGCAATGCCGGTCAGTAAAAACGGCGGCACATGCTTGAGCGATAAGCCCAGCACCGCTAGCGAGGCCCACAGGGCTATGGCGGCGAGGGCAAAGAGTTTGGCGCGCATGCCTTGGGTGCAGTTCAAGCGAAGATCGGCCTGCCTTAAGAAGGCCGCTGGTCGGTTGAGGGTTTGGCCCACAGGTTCAAGTCGCCGTCCACCGCGTGCTGGTCAATAGCAGCCAGTTCTGCAGGGGTGAAGGACAGATTTTTCAATGCCCCCACCAATTCAGTGACCTGCGTGGCATGGCTGGCGCCCACCAAGGCCGTGGTCACCCGCGCGTCGCGCAGCACCCAGGCTACCGCCATTTGCGGCAGGCTCTGGCCGCGGCTGTGCGCTATGTCGTTCAGCGCGCGCACATGGGCCAGATTGCTGGCGCTGAGATGGGACGCTTTGAACGACCCGCCGCCCGCGCGGTTGATGCGCGCATCCTCGGGCGTGCCGCTCAAATACTTGGTACTGAGCAAACCCTGCGCCAGCACGCTGAAGGCAATGCAGCCCATACCCGTCTCGGTCAGCACGTTCAGCAAATCGCCTTCGATCCAGCGGTTCAGCAGGTTGTACGAGGGCTGGTGGATCAGCGGCTGCACGCCCATGCCGCGCAGCAAGGCGGCGGCCTCGCGCGTTTTGGCGGCGGAGTAGCTGCTGATGCCCACATACAGCGCCTTGCCCTGCTGCACCGCACTGGCCAGGGCGCCGCAGGTTTCTTCCAGTGGCGTGTCGGGGTCAAAGCGGTGCGAGTAAAAAATGTCCACATAGTCCAGGCCCATGCGCTTTAAGCTTTGGTCCAGGCTGGCCAGCACGTATTTGCGCGATCCGCCGCCTTGGCCATAGGGGCCGGGCCACATGTCCCAACCGGCTTTGCTGGAGATGATGAGTTCGTCACGGTAGGGCTTGAAGTCGCGGCGCAGGTGTTCGCCAAAATTGGTTTCAGCGCTACCGTAGGGTGGGCCGTAGTTGTTGGCCAAGTCAAAATGCGTGATACCCAAATCAAACGCCGTGCGCAGCATGTGGCGCTGTTGCTCCATCGGTGTGGTGTCGCCAAAGTTGTGCCACAGGCCCAGTGAAATGGCCGGCAGCTTCAGCCCGCTGCGCCCACAGGTGCGGTAGGGCATGCTGTCGTAACGGGTGTTGGCGGCTTGGTACATGGTCTCTTGGCTCCCAATAATGCAAGCTATCGTAGCACCAAGGCGCGTGCAGGCGCCATGCAGCCATCACCATAGAAGCCAGATTAAAAATCCCCCGAGCAGCGTCCAGGCCACCAGATTCACGGGGTCAAACTGGCCCGGCAAATAGCGCCCGGCCCCCATTTGCTGTAACAAACGATACAGGTTGGTTGCCGTCACATCGCCTTGCAGCCGCCGCAGTCGCTCACCCCAAGGACGCGCCTGCCGTGGCAAACGCCCCTTGAGCAAGGGCTCCACACTGTCCAGCAAGGGCGTGAGCAAGTGCAAGTGCGGTAGGGCCACACTTTGGTCACACTGCCCGCAGCGAATGTCTTGGGTCGGGTCGAGCGCCTGCCCACAGCCCATGCAGGAGAGCATGAGTTGTTGCGTTGGCGTGTCAATGGGCAATGCATCACCAAAGCGGTGCAATAAGGCCGCTGTCAAACGCGGCACATCCACCATCACCAAAGGGCTGTCGCAGTAGCTGCAAACGGTAGTCGAGCTGTCTACTCGTGCGCCGCAGTTAAGGCAACTGAGGCTGCGCCCTTGCGCGAGTAGGGCTTGCCGGTCATGCATGTAGATAGGCCTTACCAAGCCGCGCTCGGCCAGTAGCAAGCTATACCCTTGGTACTGCCCATGGCCGCCGGGGCACTCTTGTGCAGCGGTGCGCCCAAAGCGCGTCAGGTTGCGCACGGCTTTGAGTGGCGACTGGCAGCGCACGCAGCCCAGTCGGGTTGCCAGCGGTGCATTCAAGGCAGGGCTGGCAATCATCTGGCGAATCAAATGTACCCAGCCCAGGCCAGATAAGCGCACCGACTCCAGCGCATCAAACCACACCAAATGGCAATGCGTGCATACATCCACCTGCACGCTGTGGGTGTAATGGCCCTCTAAGGCCAGCAGGTGCATGGGTTGCCTGCAACTGGTGCACAGGGTCTGGTGGGTGGTCATACCAGAGTTAATTCTTCACAGCCCCGCAAAATGGCTTTGTAGCCGCTGCACGTTGACAAGACTGACCTGCCGCAGTGGCGCACTCAGGTCTGCCAGGGTACTGGCCTGCTGCCAATAATCGATAGCCCATTGACGTGCAAGCGCTTGCTCTTTGGCGTAGCCCGTCGGTGGCGGTTGTGCGCGCACGGGGTCGGCATCCAGAGCGCCAGAATGGATATTGGGACGCCACTGCATGGGCAACATGTCATACACCGGGGTGATGGTGAATTGTGGCTGGGTGACGTCATCAACGAAAAACGACAGGTTGCCAAAGTGCATGTCGCTGTTGCCAATGTACTGGCCAAACAGATACGTGCAGGCCACTGTGTGCAGGTCTTTTGCAGGCAGTAGTTTTTGGGCTACCAGAGCTTGGCAGGTGCTAACCCAGTGCTGGCGAGGGGTTTTAATAAACTCGTCGTGCACAGCAGAGGCGGCTACCACATGGCGCTTATCAATTGGGCCTATACGGTCAAAGCGTTTGGACTGGAGGTAAGTGCGCTGGGTGCTCTGAATGATCTGCGTGCGCGCAGAATCAACGCCATGGGCGCGTAGTACCTCGTTGGCCAGATGTTCTAGCAGCAGCAGACCATGCCAGCGCTCACCAAAAGGCGTGCCGCGCGGCGGTGAGAATTTGACGATGACAGGCGCAACCTCTGCGCCAGCATGCGCATGCGTGATGAACTTGGGTTGCTCACCGCCTGCAGATGAGCCGCCGGGCAAGCCTTGACCCGCATGGGCGGCCAAGGCGTCGTAGAGGGCAGAAATCTGAGCCGTATCGTGCTCGTCCGCAGAAGGTCCGACATAGACGTTTCGGTCAACACCAATATCAAATGCTCCGGGCGACTCTTTGATGTGATTGACCGCCATGTACAGCACCTGTGGCACGTTCCAGTCGTCCGGGTCGGGCGGAAAGTCGGGCCGCAGTTTGGTGTATTCGCGCCCCAAAAAGCCTTGCGGGCGCAGGCTGCTTAAAAACCAGGGTAGCGCATTGCGCCCTAGCCAGTCAGTGCGCTTAGGCCCACGCACATGCACATCGCCACTGTGCAAGAGAGTCAACATGCCAAACAATTCACCACTTACCGCTGCTCCGTAGCGCACGGGCTGCTGTGTGGGCAAGCCCAATATGGATTGCGTGAGTGCATAGCGGGTGCTGCGCGCAGCGCCCAGTTTATGCACCGATGGGCCTAGCTGGCTGAGGGCCATGGACACACTGGCTTGGCTCATGCCGGTGGCCATTTGCAACTGGGCGGCGGACAAAGACGGGGCTTGCGCCAGCAAGCTGCGCAAGATCTCAGGCAGTGATATTTCTGAGGTAATCATTGATCCTATTTCCGGCAGTTGAAAGGCCATAAACCGTCTGCAAGCTAGACTACAAGCCAATTTCAACGGATTTGCGAGGGTCACCAAATGGGTGAAG
>JAYUHM010000265.1:0-2930 GCA_043766985.1 Polaromonas sp. | reverse complement strand
CACCCGCGCTGCCGCAGGCCGCGCAAAGCCTGCGTTATGCGCCCTGGCTGGTGGCCAACCTGCACCTCGCCGCAGCCCTGCTCGACCGCCCCGGTGCTGCCCCCAGCTGGGACAACGTGATCTACACCCCAGGCGCTGCGGCCACCCTCGGCGAGCAACGCCCGGTGAACCCCGCCCCCAACGGCCAGAGCCTCGGGTATGTCGATGCCCGCCATCAGAGCCTGGAGCGCGTGCCCGGCGCGACGGTGCTCACGCACTACCGCGCCTTTGGAATCGATCCCGCCCAGCGCCAGGCCCTGTACGAGCAGCCCTGGTCCCACTGGCGTGACGCCCTGCTGGCCGAGCTGGCCGTGCCGCACCCCGACCTGCCTGCCAAAGTCAGCCGCATCGACGTGATGCGCTACGGCCACGCCATGAGCGCACCCGTGCCCGGCGTGCGAGCCAACGCCGCGCTGCAGGCGCTGCAGCAGCCAGCGGGGCGGCTGCAGTTTGCGCACAGTGATTTGTCGGGCTATTCGGTGTTTGAAGAGGCGTTCAGCCACGGGCACCGGGCCGGGCGTGCGGTGGCGCTGTGAGTGTCAAAAATGAAAGTTGTTGAAGCAATCGATACTTGAGTTGACGATAAAAATGCATGGCGAAGTGCCGCCGCGTCGGCGCGATATGGAAATTGCCCTATGCATTGACGAGTGATTTATTTGTAGCTACATTTAACGCATGCCAACATGGGATGAAGCTAAACGCCGTAGCAACCTGAAAAACCATAGCATTGACTTTGCGGGCAGTGAAGCGATCTTTGACGGCCCCGTGGTGGTGGTGGAAGATGCCCGCCAGAGTTACGGTGAATTGCGCCTCAACGCCATCGGTTGGCTGCACGCAAGCGTGGCACACATGACCTATACAGAGCGCGGTCATGACTTTCACGTCATCAGTTTGAGAAAGGCGGAAAAACATGAAATCAAACGATTTATCCAAGAAATTTCCCGCTAACCCCGATGAGTGGGCAGCGGTGCTGGCCAACGCACCGGGCGAAGACCGCCCCTTGACCCCCAGCGAAGCCCATCAGTGGCGTGAGGCCGTAGTGGTTAAAGGCGGCGGTTACCCAGCAGCGCGGCAAGCCGTCGCCGCGAGGCGTAAACCCGGCGAGCGCGGCGCGCAGGTGCGTCCGACCAAACAACTGGTCAGCGTGCGCTACAGCCAGGAAGTCATTGAATACTTTAAGGCCGGTGGTCTCGGCTGGCAAACCCGGATGAACGACGCGCTCAAGCAGTGGGTGGCGGGACACAAGGGGTGACCAGCCAAACCCAACAGGCCTACCCATGCTGACACAAGCGCTTGAAGTCGAAACGCGAGTTGCCGTGCTGGTGGACTGCGACAACACTACGCCTGAAATACTGGAATACGCGCTGCGGGTAGTGGCGCAGTTCGGCCGCGTCGTGCTTCGTCGGGGGTACGGTAATCACAGCACCCTGGCCAACAAGTGGCAGGAAGCGTTGGTACGTCTTGCTTTTACGCCGTGCCTTCAGTACCAATATGCAGCGGGAAAGAATACGGCGGACATCGCTTTGGCACTTGATGCGTTGGAGGCCATGTTTGATGACCGTGCTGATACCTTTTGCCTGGTCACGAGTGATTCAGATTTTGCGTATCTGTGCCGCAAATTGCGCGAGCGCGGCGCCACTGTGCATATCGTGGGCGAAGCAAAAACTCCGCCGGCCCTGCGCAACGCCAGCGACCAGTTTTTTGAATGGTTGCCCGCAGAAGTACCTGATCCGCTGGACAAAGAGGTCCCTGCTGCCAAACCGCCGATCGTTAAAGTCGATAAAGCGGAATCGGTAAAAACCGAGACGTTGAAGCAGCCCGTCAAGCTCCGCCCCAGGTTTGTCGTCGATGCGGTTTCAATGCTGGCCAGCGATACGGCTGAGGGCAAGGTGGGTGTTGGGCCACTTGGGCAATATCTCAAGCGCACCGACCCGGCGTTTTCGCCAAAGTCATATGGTCATTCAGGCTTGCTCAACATGCTCAAAACTTACGACATGCTGGTGGTTGAAAAACTGGCAAATGGCCATTGCACAGTGGGCCTCGCGTTTAAAAAAGCAGTCGCTGGATAGGCGATTAGATCGAATCAACCACTTTATTTGGCAGCTTGTGTCACGCCGTGAATGGCATCGACGTGGTCTTCAAGCGCAGGGGCACGCGGGTGGCTTGGTAGGGCGCAGGGGGCAGGCCCAGAATCGTGGCGGCCAGGGTTTTGGCCTGGCGGCTGATAGGCTCAATGTAGCGGCTCACCTGGCCGTCGATGGCGATGCAATCGCCCAGCGCGTGAATGTCTTCCACGCTGGTGGTCAGCGTGCCGGGTTGCACGGCAATGCCGTTGTGCCAGGCCAGGCCAGCGGTGGTGGCCAGCCGATTCGGCGTTTGCAGGCCTGCGGCCAGAACGATGTGGTCGACCTCGAAGACCTCGCCGGACTCGGTGGTGATTTGTTTGCGGCCATCGGCCAGCGCCTGTACTTGGCATGCCGCCATGCCGCCCACAAAGCTCAATGGCAGCGCCGCCCACGCGGCCAGCAACTGAGCAGACTGCACAGCGGGCAGGGCGCCCGCCAAGGGCCGGTCGGCCACGTCCAGCAGCGTGATGTGATGACCCGCCAGTGCCAGGTCGTTGGCAAGTTCAGACACAATCAGCCCAGCAACGGCGCAGTCACGGCTTGTGGTGCGTGCATTTATGGCGCAAAATGCGCCATAAAGGAGCATCTCATGACCACATCCAGCAACTTTGCCTCAGTCAAACTGCCCAGCCAATTGGTGAGTCAGGCTAAAGAGGCGGCCCAGCCGCTGCGTCGCTCCACCGCCGGGCAAATCGAATACTGGGCCACGCTGGGTCGTGTGGTCGAGCATTCGGGGCTGACGGTGCAAGAGGCGCGGGAGGCGAT
>JAYUHM010000264.1:0-20452 GCA_043766985.1 Polaromonas sp. | reverse complement strand
TGGGGCAGAGAGAAATTGTCAATTTCTGGTTAATAGAACAGTATTGGCTCCGCGGTTGTCCCCCGGCCTGCGGCCTCCTCCTTGATGCCGCTGCGCTGTGCACACCAAGCACCAGAGCTGCGTAGTAGTTTGGTTGGGGCACAACGGTGGATCAATCACCAAGTTGGATGCGGCAAGAGACACGTCGGCACGCGGCGGTAGGTTCCCCCACCATGCTCGTAAGAACTGGTCGGCGGTGTACTCAGCGCAGCGGCATCAAGGAGGAGGAAGCGGCCCTAGGCCGCAACGGGGGACAGCCGTGGAGCTGAGTACGCCACCGGCCAGCTCCCGCCCAAAACAAGGCGTAGCTCCCCTGATAAGTACTTACGCTAGTGGCTATGCAGCCGCCACAGCGTTGATATACCAGACAATAGCGGTATTGACCGTTTTCACCTTCTAGGACATTGACGATGCAACGCAGAACACTTATCACCGCAGCCTCCGCAAGCGTAGCCGCCGTGCATGCACCCATGCTGCGCGCGCAAACACTCCCCACCGGGCCCATCAAAATCATCGTCGGCTTTCCACCCGGCGGCGGCACTGACGCACTGGCCCGCGTGGTTGGCCAAAAACTGCAAGTGATGTGGGGCAACCCCGTGCTGATCGAGAACAAAGCCGGTGCTGCGGGCGTGATCGCTGCCGACTTTGTGAGCAAACAGGCGCCGGATGGCAACACCCTGCTGATGGCACACATCAACAGCCATGCACTGGCCCCGGCGCTCAATGCGGCAGGCTCAGGCATCAAGCTGGGTTACGATGCCGCCAAAGACTTTGCCCCCATCAGCATGGTAGGTGTTACGCCCAACCTGCTGATCTGCAACGCCAACCAACCTGCCAAGACCGTGGCGGACCTGGTGGCTCTGTGCCGTGCCAAGCCTGGCCAAATCAGCTTTGCCAGCGCGGGCGGTGGCTCGGCCCAGCACTTCGCGCTGGAGATGTTCAAGCTGCAAGCCAAGGTGTTTGCACTGCACATCCCTTACCGAGGTTCTGGCCCCGCCATTACCGACTTGATCGGTGGTCAGGTCAACTACTGCTTTGAAACCATGACCTCGGCCACGCCGCATGTAAAAAGCGGCAAGGCTATTGCTATCGCACAAACGCGTCTCAAGCGCGCCAAAGGCCACCCCAATGTGCCCACCATGGACGAGTCTGGCTTTAAAGGCTTTGAGGCTACGGTGTGGTACGGCCTGATGGGCCCCGGCAAAATGCCCCAAGCCATGGCCCAGCGCATGAACGAAGACATCAACAAAGTCTTGGCCATGCCCGATGTGCAAGAAAAAATGGAGCAGTACGGCGCAGAAGACGGCGGCGGCAGCATTCAAAAGTTTGCCGACTTCATCAAGGCCGAGCAGCAAAAGTGGGCTGTGGTGGCAAAAGCTGCCAACGTCAAGGTTGACGCCTGAGCGCGATGTGCGGGTGCCATGCCCGCGCTTGGTCAAGCCTACGGGCTCGCGGCGCAGCTTTTAAAGTACGCCCGCCACTACATTCACCGTGATGGCTATGATGATCACGTTAAAAAAGAACGCCACCACGCTGTGCAGCATTACCATGCGGCGCATACCGCTGGCGGTGACCGCCACGTCCGACGTTTGGCAGCACATGCTTAGCACCAAGGCCAGGTAGAAAAAATCGCCGTAGTCAGGCTCGGCCGTGCCAGGAAACTGCAACTGCCCGGCCCGCATGTAAAAGCTGTGCGCGTACTGCTGCGCAAAAATAGTGGCCACAAACAGCCAGGCCAACAAAATGGTACTGCTGGCCAGCGCAATGTCCCACACCGACTTGGCCTTGGCCGCACGCAGCTCACCCGACAGCGCGCCCATCACCACCGCCGCCACGCACAGGCTGATGCCCAGCACCGTCCACTTGCCATCGTCCAGCTGCGTGGCCCGCGCGCGCATGGTGTCTGCTGTGGCCTGAGCCATCAGGTACACGATCAGAACCAAATACAAACTTGCCGCCACGTCAAAGGCAATCAACATCGCCTGCGTGGTCGTCATGCTCTGCTGCAAAAGCGCAAAAACCACCACGCCCACCAGCGCGGACGCAGCCAAGTGCGGGCGTTTGAGCAGTTGCCGGATGGGGTGGGTGACGGGGTTCATGCGTTTGCTGGAGTCTATCGGTTTTCGAAAGCTGTCTATAGGCTATAGTTATTTGGGCAAGAGTTGGTTGCCTTGTATTTATTGGAAAGTTATAATAATGTTATTATTTATTTGGAGCCATAACCATGCTCACTACGATGCGGCAAATCGGTAATTCTCGCGGGGTTTTGATCCCTGCAGCATTCCTTGCCTCTTGCCAGATCGAGGACCAAGTAGACATGCTGCTGCAAGACGGTCAGATTGTCATCAAACCCGTCAAGCGGGTGCTACGCGAAGGTTGGTTTGCCCAGGCTGGCAAATTGGCTAAACCTGCTTCCGCAAAAGAAATGGCTGATATGCAGGCATGGGCTGACGCGCCCTTGGCTGATGACAGTGAGTGGGTGTGGTAGCGCGCGCAGTGCTGCGCGGCGACGTGTATTGGGTTAACCTTGACCCCACCGTTGGCAGTGAGATTCAAAAAACACGTCCGGCCTTGGTAGTGTCACCCGATGACCTCAACGCCGCCTTGCCCCGCGTCATCATCGCACCTATCACCAGCGCGGGGCAGAGGCTGGGTTGCCGCCCAGAGGTGACTTTTCAAAAGAAGTCAGCACGCATTTTGCTGGACCAACTGCGCTGCGTGGACAAGGTGAGGCTGGGTAAGAAGATGGGCCGGATTGATGAGAAAGCATGGCATTCGGTGCTGTTAGAGATGCTGGCTTAAAGACGAATTATGAATTGATCAGTGCAGCTAAATCATGCGCCGCACCCCTAGGTTCAAGTTTGAGGTAACGCGCAAGATTCTCTCTATCGGCTGGCGTGCGCTGTTGTGACAGAAATTTCTTGCCAATCAGCGCAGTGATATCCATTTCAAAACCCAGCAAGCCTTGGGACACATCGTGTATAAACTCAGCGGATGCATCCTGCATCGTCCACGCCGGGTCGCGGTCAGATTCTTGGCTCAATGTGAGTGCTGCCAAATGCTTGGCTAGCCAAGCACTATCGTCAATAAAACGAATGTATCCACGCGCTTGCACGGCCACATAGTTCCAACTGGGCGCGTTGCGGCCACTGCGCTGGCCGTTAACGTACCAGCGGGGTGAAATGTAGGCGTTCGGGCCTTGAAAAAGCACGGTTGCTTCGCTGCCATCGGCGGTATGCTTAAACAAAGCGTGGTCACGCGACGCATGGCCTGACAAGCGGCCCTGCTCCCCCACGAGGGAGACTTCTAGCGGCAACAAGTTAACTTCTAGCCCGCGGGATGTCGTGGTGACGACCGTAGCCAGTGGGTAGGCGCGCATAAGCTGGTGCAGTGCATGCGTGTCATTCTCAGCAAAGATGGGCTGTACGTGCAAGTCACAACACCTCGCTGGCAAAATCCGCCAAGCGCGAGCGCTCACCGCGTGCCAGGGTGATATGCCCGCCATGTGGCCAGCCTTTGAACTTGTCCACCGCAAAGGTCATGCCCGACGAGCCTTCGGTCAAATACGGCGTGTCAATCTGCGCCAAGTTGCCCATGCAGACAATTTTGGTGCCTGGCCCGGCGCGGGTGATGAGGGTCTTCATCTGCTTGGGCGTCAGGTTTTGCGCTTCGTCGATGATGACGTACTTGTTCATAAACGTGCGGCCGCGCATGAAGTTCATGCTTTTGATTTTGATTTTTGAGCGGATCAGCTCATTAGTAGCCGCGCGGCCCCATTCGCCTGCGCCGCCGCTGGTACCGTCGTTTTTAACCAAGAACTCCAGGTTGTCGTCCAGCGCGCCCATCCAGGGGCCCATTTTTTCTTCCTCGGTGCCGGGCAAAAAACCAATGTCTTCGCCCACGCTCACAGTCGCCCGGGTCATGATGATTTCGCTGTAGCGGCGGTCGTCCAGCACTTGCGTGAGGCCTGCGGCCAGGGCCATCAGCGTTTTGCCGGTGCCTGCGGTGCCTGCCAGCGTTACCAGGTCTACATCCGGGTCCATCAGCAGGTTCATGGCGAAGGTTTGCTCGCGGTTGCGGGTGCATACGCCCCACACCGCGTTCTTGGCATGGCCATAGTCTTTGAGGGTTTTCAGCACGGCGGTGCGGTCGCGGATCTCGGTCACGCGGGCGTACAGCGTGGGCTCGCCGGGGGCTTCAAAGTAAACAAATTGGTTAATCAGCATGCTGGGCACCGCAGGGCCGGTGACGCGGTAGAAGGTGTGGGTGCCTTGCTGCCAGCTTTCCACCGTTTTGCCATGCTTGTCCCAAAAGTCTGCGGGTAGCGCCATGGCACCGCTGTACAGCAGGTCGCCGTCTTCCAGCACTTTGTCATTTTGGTAGTCGTCGGTGGGCAGGCCCAGCGCGCGGGCTTTGACGCGCATGTTGATGTCTTTGGACACCAGTACGACCTCTTGTGGCTTTTTGGACTCGCCCAAGGCGCCTACAACACCCAAAATCTGGTTGTCGGCCTTGCCTTGCGGCAGGCTGCTGGGCAGGGTGTAGTTAAGCGGCTGGGTTTGAAAAAACAGCCTGCCGCCTGCGCCGCGGTGGCCAGTGCCGTCCAGCTTGAGGCCTTTGGACATGTCGGCACCCGGCGCGCCGGCCAATGCGTCCAGCGTGCGGCTGACCTGGCGGGCGTTACGGGCGACTTCGGTCATGCCTTTTTTATGGCCGTCCAGCTCTTCCAGCACGATCATCGGCAAAAAGATGTCGTGCTCTTCAAAGCGGAACAGGCTCATGGGGTCGTGCATCAGCACATTGGTGTCCAAGACGAATAGCTTGGTGGGGCCTAAAGATTTGGCCTTTTTGGGCTTTACCGATTCAACAGATTTGCTATGAACTGCATAGCTGCTTGTGCTTTGCTCTATTGGGCTTTGGTCTGTTTTGGCCTTGGATTTGCCCACTGCACGTTGTAGCAGCGCAGAGGTGTTGTTGTCGTAGTCAAAATCGTCGGCGTCAGTGCGCCCGCCGCCATTGCGGTCAAATAGATCCAGAGCTTGGGGTTTGCTGTTGACTTCGTCTTCAAACGTGGCGCTGCGCCCGGAGGGTTTTCGAGCTGCCTTGGACGTGCTGTGGCGCGCTGGTGCGTCGTAAGCGTCGGGGGACAGGGTGGCGGCTCGTTGGGAGGGTGCGGGAGGCAGCGGCATAGGGGAGGGTACCTATTGGTGGGGTTGGTGGAGGGAAGGACAGAAAAGCCAGATTCCAAAAATAAAAAAGCCACCCAGCAGGCCGGGTGGCTTGATCGTCTTTGGCAGTGAAGAGGCTACCGTGGGGCAACATCGTCGGTATCAAATGCATAGCAACACTATACACCGGGCAATCACCGCGTCAATGAAATATTTGTGAATTGTGCAAATATTTTAAAAACGCAAATTAATGCGCGGAAAAAACCGGTTATCGCCCGCTTTTAGGCGGCTTTTTTCAGCGCTTTGACGGCTTTGAGCACTTCTTCTACGTGGCCAGGCACTTTCAGGCCACGCCACTCTTGTTTCAAAATGCCGTCAGCGCCTATCAGGAAGGTGCTGCGCTCGATACCTTTGACCTTTTTGCCGTACATGATCTTGTTTTTGACCACGCCGAAGCCGTGGCACATTTTTTCTTCGGTATCGGCGATAAGCTCAAACGGGAGCTCCAGCTTGGCTTTGAAGTCGGTATGCGAGACCATGTTGTCGCGGCTGACGCCGAACACCGTGGCACCGGCTTTGATAAATTCTTTGTGTTTATCGCGAAACTGCATCGCTTCGGTCGTGCAACCGGGGGTGTTGTCTTTAGGGTAAAAGTACAAAATGACGACGTGGCCGTGATGGGATGTATTGGTAACCTTTAGACCGCCTGTGGCGTTTGCTTCAAACTCGGGAAGGGGCTTATTTACTACGACTGCCATTGCTTGACTCACCTACTGGTTGGTTATGGTTTGGCAGATAGTTGGGCGGGTAACTGGTACCTGCCCGCATGCGCTGCGTACAACCCCGTATTTTAACCTGTTTCGGGCCCTTTCTGGGCATGTCCCCACCGCGTCACTGACAACCCAATGCAAAACTAAAGGCTTACCTGCTGATTCAGGCCGGGTCAATAAGGAATACACCTATAACGTGCCGGTCTTCGCCCGCCAAGATGTTGTAAGTGCGGCACGCGGCCAGGGTGTCCATGGTCTCCAGGCCAATACGGGCGCCCATCAAGGCGCGCTGCAGGCTAGGGTGGGGAAAGCGCAGCTTGCTCCCACTCCCAAACACCACCAGCTCGGGCTTTAGCTGCGCCAGTTGGTCGAACAGTGCGGCGGTCAGCTGGTCAAAGCCCACACCAGCCCAGTCCAGCCGCTCACCGTGCGAGCCAATGACAATGCTGGTGGTAATTTTCTCGGTCTTGGGCACACCGGACACAATGCTGCCCACGCTGACCCAGCCCGGCCCGTAGGCATTGATGATTTGGCGGTCCGATTTGTCGGGCTGAAGTTTCATGAATCTTCTCTGGTGCACTGCACAAAAAGCGTGCAGAAATGTGGTCAAATTATAGATTCCATTGTTTCTTTTTCGCCCCGGAGGGATGTTTGAAAACTATTGCCAAATCCGCCAAGCTCAATAACGTGTTGTACGACATCCGTGGCCCCATCATGGACGCGGCCCGGCAGATGGAGGAAGAGGGCCAAAAGATCATCAAGCTCAATCTGGGCAACCTGGCGGTATTTGGCTTTGATGCGCCCGAGGAAATCCAGCAGGACATGATCCGCAACCTGCCCAACTCGGCAGGCTACTCGGACAGCAAAGGCATTTTTGGCGCCCGCAAAGCCGTGATGCACGAGACCCAGCGCCAAGGCATCAGCGGCGTAACGCTAGACGATATTTACCTGGGCAACGGTGCCAGCGAACTCATCACCATGGCCACCAACGCGCTGCTGGACAACGGCGACGAGCTGCTGCTGCCCATGCCCGACTACCCGCTGTGGACAGCGGCCACCAGCCTGTCAGGCGGCAAACCCGTGCACTACCTGTGCGACGAAGCCAATGGCTGGATGCCCAATTTGGATGACATCCGCGCCAAAATCACGCCCCGCACCAAGGCGATTGTGGTGATCAACCCCAACAACCCTACTGGCGTGTTGTACAGCGAAGAGTTGCTTAAACAAATCGTCGCCATTGCGCGCGAGCACGGCTTGGTCATCATGGCCGACGAGGTGTACGACAAGGTGCTGTACGACGGCGTTAAGCACACGGCGTTGGCCAGCTTGTCAACCGACGTGCTGACGCTCACCTTCAATTCATTAAGCAAAAGCTACCGCTCCTGCGGCTACCGCGCGGGCTGGCTGGTTGTCTCTGGCGACAAAAAGCCGGCCAAAGACTACATCGAGGGCCTGAACATGCTCTCCAACATGAAGCTGTGCTCCAACGTGCCCGGCCAGTGGGCTATCCAAACTGCGCTGGGCGGCTACCAAAGCATCAACGACCTGGTGGGTGAGGGCGGCCGCCTGCGCCGCCAGCGTGACATGGCGTATGACCTCATCACCGCCATCCCGGGCGTAACCTGCGTGAAGCCGGTAGCGGCGTTGTACATGTTCCCCAAGCTGGACCCGAAGATTTACCCCATCAAAGACGACCGCCAGTTCTTTTTGGAGCTTTTGCGAGAGACCCGCGTGATGCTGGTGCAGGGCACTGGGTTTAACTGGCCAGAGCCAGACCATTTCCGCATTGTGTTTTTGCCGCACGAAGACGATTTGGCCGAGGCCGTGGCCCGCATTGCCAAGTTTTTGGAAAGCTACCGCAAGCGGCACGGCACGGCATAAGTGTTATGCACTTACTATTAATTTAGTAGCTGCTTGTGCTACATTCTATTGGGCTAGAGCCCTGTTTTGTATATTAAATTCATGAAAAACATCCAAGTAGGCCTGCTAGGCATCGGCACCGTAGGCAGCGGCGTATTCACCGTGCTGGCACGCAACCACGACGAGATCGTGCGCCGTGCGGGTCGTGGCATTGAGATCACCATGGTGGCTGATCTGGACACGGCGCGCGCCAAAGCGGTGGTTGGCGACAAGGTGCAGGTAGTGTCTGACGCACGCGCCGTGATAGCCAACCCCGACATCGACATCGTTATCGAGCTGATTGGCGGCTACGGTATTGCCAAGGCGCTGGTGCTAGAGGCCATTGCGGCAGGCAAGCATGTAGTCACTGCCAACAAAGCGCTGCTGGCCGTACACGGCACCGAAATTTTCCAAGCCGCGCAGGCCAAAGGCGTGATGGTGATGTTTGAGGCCGCAGTGGCAGGCGGCATCCCCATCATCAAGGCGCTGCGCGAAGGCCTGACGGCTAACCGCATCCAGTGGATTGCGGGCATCATCAACGGCACCACCAACTTTATCTTGAGCGAGATGCGCAGCAAGGGCCTGGACTTTGACATGGTGCTCAAAGAAGCCCAGCGCCTGGGCTACGCCGAGGCCGACCCGACCTTTGACATCGAAGGCGTAGACGCAGCGCACAAGGCCACCATCATGGCGGCGATTGGTTTTGGCATCCCGGTGCAGTTTGACAAGGCGCACGTCGAGGGCATTACCAAGCTGACGGCTACCGACATTAAATACGCTGAGCAGTTGGGCTACCGCATCAAGCTGCTGGGCATCAGCAAACGCCGCGAAGCTACCGCAGCCAACCCGAAGGGTGTTTCGGGCATCGAACTGCGCGTGCACCCCACGCTGGTTCCCAATAAGCGCCTGATCGCCAACGTCGAAGGCGCGATGAACGCCGTGATGGTGCAGGGCGACGCCGTAGGCACCACGCTGTACTACGGCAAAGGAGCAGGCTCTGAGCCAACAGCCAGCGCGGTGATTGCCGATTTGGTAGACATCACCCGCATGGCCACGGCCACTGCTGCGCAGCGCGTGCCCCACCTGGCCTTCCAGCCCGATGCCATGAACACCATGCCCGTGCTGCCCATGGGCGACGTGGTCACTGCATACTACCTGCGTTTGCGCGTAGCGGATGAGGCGGGTGTGCTCGCGCAGGTAACCAGCATCGTCGCCAACGCCGGCATCAGCATCGACGCGGTGTTACAGCGTGAGGCCGACGAGGTGGGCGGCGAGGGCGCAACGTCTACTGACTTGATCATCCTGACGCACGATTGCAAAGAGGCCACGATGAATGCGGCGATGGCGCAGATGCAGGCTTTGAAGACGGTGTTGGCTCCGATTGTGCGGATTCGCAAGGAAGAGTTGGCTTGACTTTTTAGTGCCTGGCTTATGCATCACGGGATCAGGCGGACGGTGCTACTTCAGCTACGCGGCTGTCCTCCGTGGTGGCCTATGGCCACCTACTCCCCCTTGATGCCGCTACGCTGAAGTAGCACTGCCCGCCTGATCTTGCCAGTATGCTGGGTGTGCGGTTGCTAGCCGCTGGTGACGCAAGCATTCATGCGTAAAGATATAATCCTTTCAATACTGAATTTTGAAAGGATTTCATGTGCACAACGCCACTCTCACCACCAAAGGCCAGACCACCATTCCTATCGAAGTGCGGGAGGGGTTGAAGTTGCAGCCGCAGGACAAACTCAACTTCACCTTGCTGCCTGACGGCACGGTGATCATGCGGGCTAAAAAGCGAGCACTAAGTGAATTGATCGGGGCAGCAGGCTACACCGGCGCGAAAGTGAGTTTGTCCAAAATGAAATCAGCCCGCAGCGCATGATCGGGCTGGATACCAATGTGATTGCCCGCATAGTGCTGGCGGATGACGCATTACAAACCCGTCAAGCTGCCGCCATGCTCGATGCCGCGCAGCAGCGCGGTGAAGAGGTTTCCCTCAGTTTGCCCGTGGTGCTAGAGCTGGAGTGGGTGCTGCGCAGCGCAGCCAAGCTGTCTAAAATAGCGGTGGTCACCACGCTGCGCCATCTTTTGGAAACCGAGCTTTTACAAATTGAAAGCGAAGGCGCATTGGAGTATGCGCTGCACCTGTATGAAGGCAGCAAAGCTGATTTTGCAGAGTGCCTGTTCTTGGCCAAATACCGCATGCATGGCTGCCGTGCTATGTTGAGTTTTGACGCGCAAGCGTGCAAGCTGGACGGTGTGCTGTTACCCAGTGATTTATCGGCAAACCCATGAAAATCGCCATCATCGGGGCTAGTGGCGCTAGGCTAGCTTGCAAAAGCTGTTGACGCAGTCGCAGGAGAAACCCCAGCAGCATTTGTAAGCGAAATGTGCCACCAGCCCAATAGAACATAGCGCAAGCCGCTTCGTTTTTCATAGTGCAGCTGGTTGAACTAGCCGTACTACCGCTGCACGAAACAGCAGTCTCACTAATCTTGCAAGACCGCCAACCTGCCAACAGTTGATTTTTCGCAAACTTGGTGACAATTCGCCGCGCGCCCGCTTGACGCAAACCCAGACACAGGGAAAAATATTGCATATGCAGCGCCTGGTTCATCTCATCCAAAAACGCCTTGAGGGCTTGCCAATGCCGTTGGCTCTAGTGCTGCCCGACAGCCAGCGCGTGGGCCACAGCAATGCGTCTGTCACGCTGAAATTTAGCGACTGGAGCAGCATTGCGCATTTGAGCGCGGGGCTGATTGGCCGCCTGGCGCAAGACTATGTGCAAAGCCGGGTGCAGATTGAGGGCCGACTGCGGGACTTGATGGCGCTGGCTTCGCACTTGGTGCAGGGCAACCCGGCGCAGGGTAACGCCCAGCACGTCTCGCTTGGCATGGCCAAAATGCTGCAGCGCATGCGCTCCATGGCCGCCCACACGTTGCAACGCGATGCGGCGCAAATTTCCTTCCACTACGATGTGTCAGACGACTTTTATGCCCTGTGGCTTGACCCTATGCGGGTCTATTCTTGCGCGTATTACACCAGCGACGCCATGACCCTGCAGCAGGCGCAAGAGGCTAAGCTTGACCATGTTTGCCGCAAGCTGATGCTCCAGCCCGGCGAGCGCCTGCTAGACGTGGGCGCGGGCTGGGGCGGGCTGTTGCTGTGGGCGGCGCAGCACTATGGCGTGCAGGCCACGGGTATTACGCTGTCTAAAAACCAGCATGCCTACGTTAACCAGTTGATCGACGCTAAAGGGCTGCGCGGCAAGGTGCAGATGCATTTGCGGGACTACCGGGATTTAGACGAGACCGCGAAGTTCGACAAAATTGCCTCTGTAGGCATGTTTGAGCACGTGGGCGGGGCGCGCATGACAGGCTACTTTGCCAAGCTGTCCCGCTTGCTGCAGCCCGGCGGCTTGGTGATGAACCACGGCATTACCGCCGGCAGCCCGCATAACGACCAGTTGGGCGCGGGCATGGGCGACTTTATTGAGCGTTACATCTTTCCAGGTGGCGAGCTGCTGCATGCCAGTGCCGTGCTGGCCCATATGGCCGATGGGGGGCTGGAGGCCGTAGACGTAGAGAATCTGCGCCCCCACTATGCCCGCACGCTGTGGGCGTGGTCTGACGCGCTGGAAGCGCAATTGCCCCGTGCTCGCCAAGTGCTGCAGGCCAGTGCAGGCGAGGCCCAAGCTGAAGAGGTTTTGCGCGCTTACCGCATGTACCTGGCCGGTAGCGCCATGTGTTTTGAGCAAGGCTGGATCAGCCTGCACCAAATGCTGGCCACCCAAGGCGCGCCCTCAAACTACCCATTTAACCGAGAGTACATGTACGCCAAGGTGGGCCGCTAGCCGGGTAATACAATTGAGGCTGTTTCCCCTGACTACAGCCTCCATGAAGTACCTATCTACCCGCGGTCATGCCGACCGAAAGACATTTTGCGAAATCCTGCTGGAAGGCCTTGCTCCCGATGGTGGCTTGTACTTGCCCGAGCATTACCCGCAGATCGGCGATGCCGCTTTAACCAAGCTGCGGGACACCCTGGCCACCCAGGGCTATGCGGGCTTGGCGTTTGAGATTTTGTCGCTGTACATCGACGATATTCCTGCGGCAGATTTGAAGGCGCTGTGCGCCAAAACCTACACCGCTGAGGTCTATGGCACTACAGACATCGTGCCGTTGAGGAAGCTGGATGACGCCATCAGCCTGGAAGCGCTGTCTAACGGCCCCACCTTGGCCTTTAAAGACATGGCCATGCAGTTGCTGGGAAATTTGTTTGAGTATGAGCTGGCGCGCCGCGGCGAAGAGCTGAACATTTTTGGCGCCACCAGTGGCGACACGGGCAGCGCGGCTGAATACGCCATGCGCGGCAAAAAGGGCGTGCGCGTGTTTATGACGTCCCCCGCAGGCCGCATGAGCCCGTTCCAGCAGGCGCAGATGTTCAGCCTGATGGATGCCAATATTTTCAACATCGCCGTAGACGGCGTGTTTGATGACTGCCAGGATATGGTGAAAGCCGTGTCGAATGATTTGGAATTTAAGCGCAAATACAAGATTGGCACGGTCAACAGCATCAACTGGGCGCGCTTGCTGGCGCAGGTGGTGTACTATTTTGCGGGCTATTTTTACGCAACACAGTCGAATCAACAGAAAGTTAGTTTTGCGGTGCCATCAGGCAACTTTGGCAACGTCTGCGCAGGCCACGTAGCGCGCATGATGGGGCTGCCCATTGACAAACTGGTGGTAGCCACCAATGAGAACGACGTGCTGGACGAGTTCTTTCGCACCGGTGTGTACCGTGTGCGCGGCAGTGCCGATACGCATGAGACCTCCAGCCCGTCGATGGACATCTCCAAAGCCAGCAACTTTGAACGCTTTGTGTTTGACCTGCTGGGCCGCGACGGTGCCAAAACCAAAGACCTGTTCAGTACGCAGATCAATACCAAGGGCCGGTTTGATTTAAGCGGCGATGCGGCTTTCAAAGGCGCTGCTGAAAAGTACGGTTTTGTCAGCGGAAAAAGCACCCACGCCAACCGCTTGGCAACCATTCAAGACGTGTTTGCCAAGCATGGCGTGATGATCGACACCCACACTGCTGACGGTGTGAAGGTGGCGCGTGAGCACTTGACTGCGGGCATACCCATGATCGTGCTGGAAACCGCGCTGCCCATCAAATTTGCCGAAACCATTGTGGAGGCCTTGGGCCGCGAGCCTGACCGCCCGGCCAAGTTTATTGGCATTGAGGCACTGCCCAAGCGCGTGGTAACCATGCCCGCCGACGTAGCGCAGATCAAAGCCTTTATTGTGCAAAATACCTAACAAATACCCTGCTAGCCCAATAGAATATAGCACAAGAAGCTATTTAATTAATAGCGTAACGTTCCATCCATTTCCCCTTCGCATCGAGTAAAAATGAAAGTCATTGGTTTTGCAGGTTTTTCTGGTTCTGGCAAAACCACCTTGGTGGAGGCGTTGATTCCAATACTTAAGCAGCGTGGTTTGCGCGTTAGCGTGGTCAAACATGCCCACCACAAGTTTGACATTGACCATGTAGGTAAAGACACCTTTCGCCACCGCGAGGCAGGCGCCTTTGAGGTGGTGGTAGCGTCCGCCAAGCGCCTGGCCTTAGTCCGCGAATTTGAGCGCCCCGGCAAGCTGACAGTACACCACCTGATAGCCGAGCTGTACGACGGCGTCGACTGGGTGCTGGTAGAGGGCTTTAAAGACAGCGATTTGCACAAAATTGAAGTCTGGCGCCCCAGTACCACCAAGCCCGCTCTGTACCTGGAGGACGACTTTATCGTCGCCATCGCCACCGACGCACCCGAGCAAATTGCCGCAGGCACCCAGCGCCCGGTGATGGACGTGAACCAGCCCGAGGCGATTGCCCAGTGGTTGGTAGACAATGGCGACAGGTTTACCTACAACCCCGAAATCTACCTTTAAACATCCCTTTGAATCTGCCGGTAATTTGCAGCCCACCCAGCCATGAGTAGCCCTCTTAAATTTGCCCCCCTGCGCTCGCTGGACGATGCGCTGGCCGAGCTGCTGGCCCGTGTGGCGCCTTTGCCAGACACCGAAACCGTCTCTACCTTTGACGCAGACCGGCGCGTGCTGGCGCGAGACCTGGTGTCAGCACTGAACGTGCCCGGCTTTGACAACAGCAGCATGGATGGCTACGCCCTGCGCAGCGCCGACGTGCCCGAAGCCGGCTTGGTGCTGCGCGTGGCGCAGCGCATACCCGCAGGGCACTTTGGGCAAATGCTGCACGCTGGCGAGGCCGCGCGCATATTTACCGGCGCGCCCATACCCCCGGGAGCCGACGCCGTGGTAATGCAAGAGGACTGCACCGATTTAGGCAACGACACCGTGCGGGTGAACACCGCGCCCAGCGCCGCCCAGTGGGTGCGCCGCGCGGGTGAAGACATCACCCACGGCGCCGTAGTACTACAAAAAGGTGAGCTACTCACGCCTGCATCGCTTGGGCTTGCGGCAAGTATTGGGCTTGACAGCCTGCCCGTGGTGCGCCGTGCCAAGGTGGCCTTGTTTTCTACCGGCGACGAGCTGGTGATGCCGGGCGATGTAGCGCCCCAGGCCCTGCCGCCCGGTGCCATCTACAACAGCAACCGCTTTTTCCTGCGCGCCTTGCTGCTGCGCGCTGGCTGCGAGGTAACCGACCTGGGCATCGTGCCCGATGACCGCGCCGCCACGCTGGCCGCACTGCAAACTGCAGCGGCCCACCACGACTTGATACTGACCAGCGGCGGCGTCAGCGTGGGCGAAGAGGACCATATCAAACCCGCAGTGCAGCAGCTGGGCACGCTAGACCTGTGGAGCATCAGCATGAAGCCTGGCAAACCGTTTGCCTATGGGCGGGTGCAGTCTGGCAACAGGGCGGCACATTTTGTGGGCTTGCCGGGTAACCCGGTTTCCAGCTTTGCCACCTTCTTGCTGCTGGTGCGCCCCTTGCTGGCCATGCTGCACGGCCAGCGTCTGGTAGACGGTACTATTAAATCAATAGCTGCTCGTGCTGATTTTGATTGGGCTAAGGCTGATAAACGCCGAGAATTCTTGCGTGCGCGGCGTAACGCAAGCGGTGGTGTGGATGTGTACCCCAACCAGAGCTCCGGCGTGCTTACCTCGGCCGTGTGGGCCGACGGCTTGATCGACAACCCGGCAGGTACCACAATTGCCAAAGGCGATACGGTGCGGTTTATTCCCTTTGCCGAGTTATTGGCTTAAGCTAACTTTTTTGATGCAACAGCCATGAAACACATCACACTCAAATACTTTGCCTCTATTCGCGAGGCCGTGGGGCAGGGCAGCGAACAGCTCACCAGCAACGCCGCTACCCTGGGCGCGCTGCGCGCCGAGCTGGTGGCGCGCGGCGCTGACTATGCCGATTGCCTAGGCGCAGGCAAGGCCGTGCGCATGGCGCTGAACCAAACCATGAGTGACGAGAGCGCTGCGCTGCCCGATGGCGCCGAAGTAGCGTTTTTTCCACCGGTGACGGGCGGGTAGTATGGCAGCAAGCCGCGTCAGCATTCAAACCGAAGACTTCAATCTGGCTACCGAAGTAGCCGCACTGCGCGCCACAGACAAGCGGGTCGGCGCCGTATGCAGCTTTATTGGCACGGTGCGCGACAGGAATGTAGCCCCCACGCTTGCCGCTTCGCGTGCTGCGCTGCCCCCCGAGGGGGCTGTTTTGCCTTGGGGCGGCCCAGCGGCAAAATTTGACGGCCCGCTGATCAGCGCCATGGAGCTGGAGCATTACCCCGGCATGACGGAAAGCGCTATCGAAGCGATGATTGACGCTGCGCACCAGCGCTTTGACATCTACGCAGCCCGCGTTATCCACCGCGTGGGCTTGCTGCAACCGCTGGATCAAATTGTCATGGTGGCGGTGTCATCAGCGCATCGCGGCGAAAGCTTTAAAGCCTGCGAATTCTTGATGGACTATTTAAAAACCCAAGCCCCATTCTGGAAAAAAGAAGTCACACCCCAAGGTGCCCGCTGGGTAGACGCGCGCGTGAGCGACGACGCGGCGCTGGCCAAGTGGGGCATTACGGCCCCCAACGCGTAAGGTGCGTGGTAGCGGGGCCAGGCTCAGTTCAAATACTTGGGTTTCTCAACGCGGCCGGCAGCCTCGCCGGGTAACTGGTCTACCGCAGTGCCTGATGCGCCAGCAGGGCCGGCTGCCCATTGCGATACGGCAAGCGCTTTATCCAGCAAGTGCATAAATCCGTGGATCAAATTGGCCTCCAATGCGATTTGAAAGCTGCGCGGGTGGGCGGCATCAGGCAGTTTCTCGCTAAACGCCATTTGCAATTGCCCGCCGGGCAAGGGCGTCATGTTCACCTCGGTTACCAGCAGCGGCTCGCGGCCCAAGGGTAGCTGCGCGGGCAGGTCTTTAAACGGCGTTGCAAAGTCTGATTTTTGCAGCGAGGCTTCTTTTTTAAACTCTGCCAGCATGGCCTTGGTTTGCGTGTCCGCAGCAGCAGCCACGCTGTGCGGTGACGCCAAAGCCTCTTGCTTGGCCACCATGTCGGCCACTAGGTTGGTGAGCAGGGGCGTGAGGCCCAGCGTGAGGCGGCGGGTAAACCACAGGCGCAGCTCCGCGCCATCGGTGGTGTTAATGCGCAGCAAAATGCGGTCTTGCTCTTGCAGGTAGTTCACGCTGAGCTGGTGGATGTTCATGGCTGTATTTTAGGCGACTGGCATGTGGGCAACCCGTATGGCCGTTAGCACGCCTGCGTAGACAATCTTAAGCTATGACCATAGACACTCCAAGCTTGGCACCCATAGCCAAATCCAGCGCCTACCGGCGCATCGCCACAGAAGAAGCATTTGCACCACCCGAGATGCTGGACATCTACCGCAAAATATTGGCGGGCAACGATGTAGACCCCGGCTTTAAAGGCCTGATGGGCTTTTACATGAGCAGCCCCAGCGCGCGTGCCCAGCACATCATGCGTTGCCTGACCGACCTGGACGCGCTGCGCATCCAGCACATGGACGAGGCAGGCATTGACCACCAGGTGATAGCCCTCACAGCACCCGGCGTGCAGGTGATGGACAAAGCCACTGCCGTGTCATTTGCCGCCATGGCCAATGACCAGTTGGCCGCCGCCGTGCGCCGCCACCCCACACGCTTTACCGGCATGATCGCCGTGGCCCCGCAAGACCCTGCCGCAGCCGCCAAAGAGATCCAGCGCGGTGTGAACCAGCTCGGTATGCACTCGGTCATCATCAACTCGCACACGCAAGGCGAGTATCTGTCTGACCCGAAGTTTTGGGATATTTTTGCTGCGGCTGAAGCGCTGAACGTGCCGATCTACCTGCACCCCAATTCGCTGCCGCGCAATATGTTCCAGCCATTCAATGAGTGCGGCCTAGATGGCGCGATTTACGGCTTTGGCGTAGAGACCGGCCTGCATGCGCTGCGCATCATCACCGCAGGTGTGTTTGACCGCTTTCCCAAGCTGCAGATGATTATTGGCCATATGGGCGAAGCGCTGCCGTTTTGGTCCTACCGTTTGGACTATATGCACAACGCCACCGTCAAGTCGCAGCGCTACGAGAGTGTCAAACCCCTGAAGAAAAAGCCCAGCGACTATTTGCGTGAAAATTTCTACATCACCAACAGCGGCGTAGCGTGGGAGCCAGCTATCAAGTTCACCCAGTCTGTCGTCGGCGTAGACCGCGTGCTCTACGCCATGGACTACCCTTACCAGTACCTGGCCGACGAAGTGGTGGCGATGGACAATATGGCAATGAGCGCAGAAGACAAGAAGAAGTTTTTTCAGACCAATGCCGAGCGTGTTTTTGGCATTGCGTCGGTGTAAACGCCTAGCAACTTCCCTCAGCCCAAGCTATCCAACCCGTATTCGTTCAAGGAAACCGTAGTATGACATCCATCCTCATTAAAACGGCTCTCGTGCTGTCAGCCTCGCTGTGCGCACTGGCCGTGCACGCGCAAACCTGGCCTACGCAGTCCATCAAAATTATCGTACCTTTCACTGCGGGCACGGGCATGGACACGATAGCCCGCGCTGTGGCCCCGCGCCTGGGCGAGCGCCTGGGCCAGCCTGTGGTGGTGCAGAACCAAGCCGGTGCCAGCGGCAACATTGGAGCGGACGCAGTAGCCAAAGCCAGCCCTGACGGCTACACCGTGCTGATGGGTGCCAACACCATGCTGATGGCGTCGCAGCTCTACAAAAACGTGCCGTTCAATCCCACCAAAGACTTCTCCCCCGTGTCGCTGGCCGCCTGGGGCACGTTGATGCTGGTGAGCAACCCCAAGACCGGCATCAAGACAGTGCAAGACCTGGTGGCACAGTCCAAGGCCAAGCCCGGTTCTTTGAGCTTTGGCTCGCCCGGTGTCGGCACGCCGCACCACATGGCCATGGAGTTGTTCAAAGCCAAAACCGAGCTTTTTATGCTGCATGTGCCCTACCGGGGCACCGCAGGCTACACGCAAGATTTGCTGTCGGGTGAATTGAATGTCGGCTTTTTGCCTGTGCACATCGCCCAGGGTTTCGTCAATACTGGCAAGCTCAATGCACTGGCCGTGGGCAGCCCCAAGCGCCACCCGGTGGCTGCTAACGTCGCTACCTTTAACGAGCTGGGCATCAAAGGCGTAGAGGTAGACCTGTGGTATGCCTTCTTCGCGCCCAGCAAGACGCCGTCTGCCGTGGTAAACCGCCTTAACACCGAGATCAGCGCCATCTTGAAGCAAGCCGACGTGAGTGATTTACTCAAGCGTGCAGGCATGGACGCCGCAGCGTCGACAACCGATGAGCTGACGCAACTGGTCGCCAAAGACTACCCGCGCTGGGGTGAAGTCATCAAGCGCAACGGCATAAGCGCGGAGTAAAAAATGGCACCACGCATCGTTGTCGTTGGTGGTGGCATTGCCGGCCTGGGCTTTGCGCTGCATCTGTACCAGTTGGGCCTGCAGTGTGATGTGTACGAGAGCGTGCCCGAAGTGCGCGAACTGGGCGTAGGCATTACGCTGTTGCCCCACGGCATGCGCGAGCTGGCTGCGCTGGGCTTGCGAGCCGATTTGGAAGCTGTGGGCATTGAAAACCTGGAGAGCGTGTTCTTCAACCGTTTCGGCCAGTACATCTACAAAGAGCCGCGTGGCCGCCACGCAGGGTATCCCATGCCCGAAGTAGGCATTCACCGCGGCAAGCTGCACAAGATTTTGTTTGATGCCACTGTCAAGCGGCTGGGTGCTGACCGTGTGCACACCAACCACCGTTGCACCGGCGTGACGCAAAGCGAGCAGGGCGCTACCGTGCATTTTGTGCAAGGTAATGACGGTGCGAGTTTGCAATCCGTCCAAGCTGATGTGGTGGTGGCCTGCGATGGCATCCACTCCGCCTTGCGTCGGCAGTTCTACCCGGACGAGAAACTCGCCTTCGCAGGCATCAACACCTGGCGCGGCGTCACGCGGCACAAACCCATCCTTACCGGTAAGAGCTATATGCGCGTCGGCTCGATCAAAACCGGCAAGATGGTCATCTATCCCATCGTCGACAACATCGATGGCCAAGGCATGCAGCTAATCAACTGGATGGCCGAGATCGAAGGTAATAGCCGCGACATGAACGACTGGAACACCGGCGGCAAGGTGGACGATTTCATCAGTATCTTCCAAGACTGGCAGTTCGATTGGCTCGATGTACCTGCCCTGATCCGCAATGCGGACCAGGTACTGCAATACCCCATGGTGGACAAAGACCCGGTGGCGCAGTGGACCTTCGGCCGCGTTACCCTCATGGGCGATGCCGCCCACCCCATGTACCCACGCGGCTCCAACGGCTCGGCGCAAGCATTGATCGACGCGCGCACTTTAGCGCACGAGTTGGCCACGCAAACTGACCCGATAGCTGCCCTGCAAAGCTACGAGCAAAAACGCCGCGAAGTGACGGCCCGCATTGTAGAGACCAACCGCAGCGTGCCGCCAGACTTTATCAACATCAAGGTGGATGAACTGGCGGGTGATAAACCGTTCAGGCACATCGACGATTTGATCAGCCAAGCCGAGTTGCGTGAGATATCTGAGAGCTACAAAAAGGTGGCCGGTTTTTCGCTGGAGGCCGTGAAGCCCTGATGCAGGTGAGATAACCGTTGGTTTGTACGCCCATGCGCTTGGTGTGTACGGCTACGCGGCTGTCCCCCGCGTCGGCCTATGGCCGAACGCTCCTCCTTTATGCCGCTACGCCGTACACACCAAGCGCATGGGCAGCGAGCGTGGTGGGCGTGCGGCGGTGCAAAACCCGCTTGCTGGAAAGATAGTGCCTGCATTTGCGGTGAAAAGTCCGCCACGCTGGCAAGATCAGGTCGGCGGTGTACTCAGCGTAGCGGCATCAAGGAGGAGGCAGCGGCCCTAGGCCGCGACGGGGGACAGCCGCGTAGCTGAGTACACCGTCGGCCTGATCCCGTACAAAGCTAAAGTAGCGCCGTCCAGCCCGTCTGCGGCCTAGGAGTCTGGGCGGCAGAACGATTTAGCCGAGTCCAGTTCACTCCACAGGAGCTCCAAAATTGGCTAGGCGTTGATCAATGCAGTCGTTAA
>JAYUHM010000263.1:0-7858 GCA_043766985.1 Polaromonas sp. | reverse complement strand
CAAACCTGCTGCCAGTGCTACAAAGCTAATAACTTCCATGATGACTCCTAAATGTGAAAGGGAAGGTTGAGAAAAAAACTACAGAGAACGAGAAAACTAGAAATCCAGATTAACTACGCAGTGTTAATGCGAGTCGTGCGCTTGCCCGATGTACACGAGCGTCAGCATCATGAACACAAAAGCCTGCAACACAATAATCAGGATGTGGAAAATAGACCATGCGGTACCGGCCACAATGTGCAGCGCCGCCAAACCAATACCACCAGCCGACAGCGACCAGCCGCCGCCTAGCAAAGCGATCAATAAGAATATCAATTCGCCAGCGTACATGTTGCCAAACAATCGCATGCCATGCGACACGGTTTTGGCGATGAATTCAATGATTTGCATGGCAAAGTTAGGCAGCCACAGCAGGGGGTGTGCGCCAAAGGGTGCGCTGAACAGCTCGTGAATCCAGCCGCCCACGCCCTTCATTTTGACGTTGTAAACCAAACAGACAATCAGCACACCCAAAGACAAAGCCATGGTCATGGACAAGTCCGCCGTAGGCACAGAGCGCATGAAGGCGTGGTGCGGGTCGCCGCCTGTGGCGCCGACGATGTGCTCCCAGATCCAGGGAATCAAGTCGACCGGCAGCATGTCCATGGCGTTCATCAAGAAAATCCAGACAAATACCGTCAAGGCCAAGGGCGCGACCAGCTTGCGGCTGTTGGCGCTGTGCACAATGCCTTTGGCTTGCGCATCGACCATTTCGACCAACATCTCTACCGCCGCCTGGAAGCGACCAGGCACACCCGAGGTGGCTTTGCTGGCAGCTTTCCAGAGCAAAAAGCAGCCCAGGGCGCCAAGCAATACGCTATAAAAGATCGTGTCGATATTGAAGACGGAAAAGTCAACGACGCTGGTTTGCGCCTTGTTTTGCCAATGCGTCAGGTGGTGAACGATATATTCACCGGATGTAGGGCCTTGTTCAGCGGACATCTTGTTGTTACCTAATTCAATTCACTTAATTTAACTACCAAAGGGGTTAGCCTTTAACTACCAAAGGGGTTAGCCTTTAACTACCGAAGGGGTTAGCCTTTAACAACTCGGGGTTTCGGTTTATAAAAAACCGCCACCCAATAAACCTTCATCGTCAAAATCACCCCCACCAGCAAGGCCAGCCAACTCAGACCGGGGATAAGCTGGGGCGCGGCAAAAAACATTGCCACACTCAGACCAATTTTGACCATCTCCCACACCATAAAGCCCATTGCTGCGCTCACGGCATTCAAACTTGACATGGGTGACATGATGCCCCGGGCCAATACGGCCGCCGGAATGATCACCGCCAACGCGCCATAGCCCGCCGACATTGCCACCACCACCTCACCACTGAGCAACCACGCGCCCAGCGCAATGACCACCCCAGCAATGATTTGCCACCCGATCACGCGCCAAGGAGAGACTGACGGCGACTTTTCTCGCAGGGCTTTGGCCTCATCAGCCGTCCACCGCTTGAACTCGGGTTCTTTCGCTTCATCTTCTGAAGAATCGTATGAATGTGCAGCAGGCATCTTATTCATGCAGAGTTACACCACGGTTACAGCCAGAACATTTAGCAAAGCCTTCGATTATACGTAGAAACCCCCGCCCGTCGAAAATAAACACACACGGGGCTGCGTTAAATTGCATTCTGGGCAGTTAAGAGGGGCATTGGCGCCGCGCGACAATCATGCCTGTTGCTAATTCACCATCACCACACCCAAAGGGCCGCCTTATATGTATGACATTGCCAAACTCCTGCACCTCATTTCTGCCATCGTCTGGATGGGCGGCATGACCTTTATGCTCTTTGCACTGCGCCCGGCCGTGGTGGCCTTGCTCGAGCCACAACCCCGAGCGCGGTTGATGGGCGAGGTGTGGCAACGGTTTTTTGCTATGGTGGCCGTAGCGGCGCTGGTGCTGTTTGCCACCGGCACCCATCTGTACACCAGTGCATTCAAGGCCGCCAAGGCGGCGGGCGGTGCCGGCAGCGTGCCACTGGGCTGGAACCTGATGCTGGTGTTTGGCCTGCTGATGTTTCTGATCTTCGGGCACATTTATTTTGCCGGCTTTCGCAAGTTCAAGCGCGCGGTGGCGGCGGCTGAATGGCCAGGTGCAGCCAAAGCGGCGGCGCGCATTCAAACCATGGTGCAGGTCAATTTTGTTTTGGGATGGCTGGCCATTGCCGCGGTACGCCTAGTGCACTGATAATGGGAAAATAGCTACTTATTTAATAGCAGCTTGTGCTATATTCTATTGGGCTGGAGCCCTATTTAACTTGTAAAATAGGTAGTTAGCCGCTTTTGGCAGCTTTCTACCCTCCCCACCATGACCACCCCTGACCTGCCCAGCCACCCCTGTTACCTGAACGGCGCATACACCCCGCTCAACGAGGCCAAAGTCAGCGTGCTAGACCGGGGCTTTATTTTTGGCGATGGCGTGTACGAGGTGCTGCCGGTCTACAGCAGCCCCGCCGGTTTGAATTTTTTTCGCTTTGACCAGCACATGGCCCGGCTGGACCGCTCCCTGGCCGAGCTGCGCTTGCCCAACCCCATGGCGGCCGGTGCGTGGCGCAAAATTGCTACTGACTTGATAGCTTCTCGTGCTATTGTTACAACGGCTGATGGCACCAATGGCCCTCAAATGCATGATTATTTGGTCTACCTGCAGGTTACCCGTGGTGTGGCCCTGCGTGACCATGTGATGCCGCAAAACATCAGCCCCACGGTGTTTGCCATGTGCACCGTGATGAACCCACCTAGCGCCCTGGTGCGCGCCAAGGGCGTTGCCTGCGTAACAGCCAGCGACTTTCGCTGGCAAAAAGCCCACATCAAGTCCACCAGCCTGCTCGGCTCGGTGATGGCGCGGCAAATAGGTGCCGACGTCGGCGCTGCCGAGACCGTGATGTTTCGCGGCGACCAGCTCAGCGAGGCATCGTCCAGCAACGTCTGGGTGGTCAAAAACGGCACCGTCTACGGCCCACCCAAAGACAACCTGGTGCTGGAAGGCATCCGCTTCAGTCTGATTGAAGAAATCTGCAAGGCTCAGGGCATCGGCTACCAACTGCGGCCCATCAGCCGTGAGGAAGTGCTCACTTGTGACGAGCTATTGCTGTCGTCTGCCACCAAAGAAGTGCTGCCCGTCACCCTGCTGGACGGCCAAGCCGTTGGAACGGGCGCGCCCGGCCCCACCTACCATAAGCTGTACGCCGGCTACCAAGCCGCCAAAGCCGCCCAAACCCCTTGACGCCCCCCCCCAACCTGCCGCGCAAAGCCCCGCCATGGACATCCCCAAAGAACAATCCCTGATCGAATATCCCAGCCAGTTCCCCATCAAAGTCATGGGCCTGCGGGTAGAGGGCCTGGTCGCCGCCATCACCCATGTGGCGCACCAGTTTGACCCGACATTCGACGCCAGCACCATCGAGCTGCGCGAAAGCAAAGGCGGCAAATACCTGGGCGTCACCATCACCATCACCGCCACCTCGCGCGAGCAGCTGGACGAGATTTACCGCACGCTCAGCACCCATCCTATGGTAAAAATAGTGCTCTAGCCCAATAGAATATAGCACAAACAGCTATTTTTTTAGTAGCAATTCTTACGCGGCGTATCCCCCCACCGGGTTGAAAATGGTCTGCCTACCTGTCGGGATATTGGCCCAGCGTGTCATGCAGGCTTCATGAAATCCGGGCATGGTGACGCTAACCACCAAGGACAGCGATGCCCAGCAAAGAAGTTTCAGCCCAGTTTGCCAAGTTACTTAAAAGCAGTGCCGCCCAGCGCAGCCAAGCGCGCGCCCGTGTGGCCCACGGCCAATGGCGTGATGCCGAACCAGACCCTACCCGGGCCGCCGCCTACGCCGCCAAGGCACAACCTGGTGCGCACAACTTTGCCGAGGTGGCCATTGGGCCCACCATCGACTACCAAAGCGCTTCGTTTTTAGCCGAAGGGGCCGACGTGCGCCGCGCCATTGGCATGGCGGAGATGAATTTGGCCACGGCGTCGCGCACGGGCACCGGGTTTTTGATTGGTAACGGCCTGTTTATCACCAACCAGCACGTCATCGGCAACGCCCAAGAGGCCTTAGCCTGCACGGTAACCTTTGACCGTGAGCTGGACCCATCCCGCATACCCCTGGCCACCAGCACCTACCGGCTGGACCCCGCGCGCTTGTTTGTCAGCTCGCCCGAGAACCAGCTGGACTTTGCCGTGGTGGCGCTGGGCGCGCGCATTGCCGGCACCGCCAGCCCCGAGGCGCTGGATTTTTGCCCCTTAAGCCCCGAGGCCAACAAGCACGTGCTGGGCATGAATGTGAACATCATCCAGCACCCCAACGGCAACTACAAACAGGTGGCGATCCGCAACAACCTGCTGACCTACCGCACCCAGAACGCACTGCTGTACGAGACCGACACCGACCTGGGCTCGTCGGGCTCCCCCGTGTTTAACGACTACTGGGACGTCATCGCCCTGCACCATTACGGCCAGCCGTATTTGACCAAGCTAGACGCAACCGACGCGCCGGACATCCCCATCTTTGCCAATGAGGGCGCACGCATCAGCGCGGTGCATGCCGCTCTGACTGCAGCACTGAAAAAACTCACACCCGCGCAGAAAAAACTGCTGGCCGCCGCGCTGGATTTGTACAAATCTACCGGGGCTGCAGGCGCCAGCGACAACGCGCCACGCCCACGCGGCAAATTAGCGCCGCGCATCACCAGCTCCGCTGCGAGCGCGCCTGCCAGCACACCAGTCCAATCAGGGGCGCCGTTGGCAAGCGCCGAAGCCATCACCGTAGACACCAACTATGCCAAGCGCACTGGCTACCAAGCAGATTTTTTACCCAAATCCAAGGTGTCACTGCCTGTGCTCAGCGCCGTGCTCACCAAACAGGTGGCCCCATTGCTGGCAGGCCAGCCCGCCGCCGCTGGCGGTTTGCTCAAGTACGAGCATTTCAGCCTCAAACTTCATAAAACCCGCCGCGTGGCTATCTACACCGCTGCTAATATTGACGGCGACACCTACAAACAGGTTGACCGCGACACTGGCCAGGTAGCGGCCAGCGAAGCCGACACCTGGTTTAAAGACCCGCGCGTGAGTGAGCGTTATTTTTTGGGTCAGGATTTTTACTCGGCCACCTCCAGATATTTTGACCGCGGCCACCTGACCCGCCGCAGCGACCCCACCTGGGGCACTGCCAAACAGGCCGAACGCGCCAACGCCGACACCTTTCACTTTTCCAACTGCTCACCCCAGCACTTTCGCTTTAACCAGTCCAGCCAATACTGGCAAGGCCTGGAACGTTATATTTTGGAGAACGGCGTACTCACCACCGGGCCGCTCTCGCGGCTGTGCGTGTTCCAAGGGCCTTTGTACAACGACGCGATAGATCTGTGGATTGACGATGAAATCCAAATCCCCTCGTCCTTCTGGAAAGTGGTGGTGTGGCGCGGCGCCAAAGGGCTCAAATCTGTGGGCATGGTGGCCGACCAGTTACAACTGCTTGGCGAAGAGCGCGGCAAAGGCGTAGCCCGCCCGGTAGAGGGCCAGCAGATAGACGTGGCGCAGTGGCGCGTGCATGTGCAGGACATTGGCGAGCGCACCGGCCTGAGCTTTGACGCCGCCGTCGTAGCTGCCGACACCATCGGGCAACCGCAGCCGAAGCCCGGTGCAGAAGCCGCGCAGGGGATGCGTGTTCGGAGTTTGCGAGATGTTAAGCTGTGAATCGGGCCTGCGTTATGGTCTATGACGGGTGGAGGCGGGCGGGGGATAATCTGGGTACTCCATCGCCTACCGCCACCCCCTCTTCATGCACACCCGCTTTCTCGGCCACGTTGACTACGCGCCCACCTATGAGGCCATGCAGGCGTTTACAGCCTTGCGCACGCATGAAAATTTGAATGAAAATGCGCCCCAGCCCAACGGAATGATGCACAACCAGCTATGGATTTGCGAGCATGCACCAGTTTTCACCCAAGGCCTTGCCGGTAAAGCTGATCATCTTTTGCTGCCCGGCGACATCCCCGTGGTGCAAACCAATCGGGGCGGCCAGGTCACTTACCACGGGCCGGGGCAGGTGGTGGCGTATCCGTTGATCGACCTGAAAGCGGCGGGGTACTACGTTAAAGAATACGTTTTTAAAATTGAAGAAGCGGTGATCAAAACCCTGGCCGTGTTCAACATCACCGGCCACCGCGTGCGCGGCGCACCGGGCATTTACGTTCGCACGGATGATCCGTTTGCCCATGCTGCCTTGAACCTGACCGAAGCGGACTTGTTGGCAACAGACGTCGGCAGTTCAGATGGCGATAAATTTGATCTGACCCCAATTAAAAACATCGGCAAAATTGCCGCGTTGGGCATCAAAGTCAGCCGCCACTTTACCTACCACGGTGTGGCGCTGAACGTGGCGATGGATTTGGAACCCTTCTCGCGCATCAACCCCTGCGGCTACGCGGGGCTGCAAACGGTGGATATGGCCTCGCTGGGCGTTGCGGCTGGCTGGGACGAGGTGGCCCAGGTGTTGGCGCAAAAACTGGCTGCCTACCTGGCGCCGTAAGGCCTGCCTGTTGCGCAGCCAGGCACCGCGTACCCCGCCTGTGAAAGCCCTAGCCAGCGCGCTGTCAGGTCATTCTTGTCGCGCTAAGCGACAATAGGGGCATGAGCACTTCTGAAGTCGTCCGCGACGCCCAAACCCTAGAGAACTACAACCCACTGGCCAAACAAAAGGCTGAGGCCAAGCTGAGCCGCATCCCCATCAAGGTCGAGCGCGGCGAGGTACTGAAAAAGCCTGACTGGATTCGCGTCAAAGCCGGTTCACCGTCCACCCGCTTTTACGAGATCAAGCAGATCCTGCGTGAGAGCAATCTGCACACCGTGTGCGAAGAAGCCTCGTGCCCCAATATCGGCGAGTGCTTTGGCAAAGGCACGGCCACCTTCATGATCATGGGCGACAAATGCACCCGCCGTTGCCCGTTTTGCGATGTGGGCCACGGCCGCCCAGACCCGCTGGACGCGAACGAACCCGAGAACATGGCCAAGACGATTGCCAAGCTCAAGCTCAAATACGTCGTCATCACCAGCGTAGACCGCGATGACCTGCGCGACGGCGGCGCAGCCCATTTTGTCGAATGCATCCGCAAAACCCGCGAACTGTCGCCCGGCACCACCATTGAAGTGCTGGTGCCCGACTTTCGCGGCCGCGACGACCGCGCGCTGGAAATCCTTAAAGCCGCACCACCGGACGTGATGAACCACAACCTGGAAACCATTCCAAGGCTGTACAAAGAGGCCCGCCCCGGCAGCGACTACGCCTTCAGCCTGAACCTCTTGAAAAAGTTCAAAGCCCTGCACCCCAACGTGCCCACCAAAAGCGGCATCATGGTTGGCCTGGGCGAGACGGATGAAGAGATACTGCAAACCATGCGCGACATGCGCGCGCACCACATCGACATGCTGACCATCGGCCAGTACCTGGCCCCGTCGATGTCGCATCTGCCCGTACGCCGCTACGTGCACCCCGACACCTTCAAAATGTTTGAAGCGGAGGCCTACAAAATGGGCTTCAGCCACGCCGCTGTGGGTGCGATGGTACGCAGCAGCTACCATGCGGACGAGCAGGCGCACGGAGTTTTGCAGGCTACTTTACCCGCCTGATACAGTGTTTATTTATCAAAATATCCATCAACTTTTTGACAAAACTTGTTTATTGATAGATACTTACTAAAAAGTATCTATCAACCTAAATCCGGCAGTTACCCAGCGCCCATAAGTTGCGCAGGCGGTATCCATGGCGGCAAAGGGCGTGTGATTTTGGCCACCACATAGTTCAGGA
>JAYUHM010000262.1:0-44938 GCA_043766985.1 Polaromonas sp. | reverse complement strand
GTGCGCACGGTGGGGTCCATGGTGGTTTCCCATAGCTGCATGGGGTTCATCTCGCCCAGGCCTTTGTAGCGCTGGCGGCCTACGGCGTTTTCGGCTTGGGTGATAAGCCAGGCCATGGCTTCTCTAAAGTCGCTGACCTTGTGCTCTTTTTGCTTTTCGCCTTCGCCGCGTTGCACCACAGCGCCTTCGCCGATCAGGCCTTCAAAGGTCAGGGCCGCCTCGCGCATGGCGGCGTAGTCGCCACCGTGCACAAAGTCGGCGGTGATGTTGCTGACCTTGGCGTTGCCGTGGATCCAACGGGTAATCGTCAGCACATGCTTGTCGGTACGGGTGTCAAACACGGCGGCTACCTGCGCGTTGTGCAGGCCGCCTTGCAGAGCCAGGGCTGATTTTTCGGCGGCCTCCAGTGTGTCCAGGTCTAGGGCCACGCCGTTCATGATGGCTCTCAATCCTTCGCCGTCCATCCACGCACCCAGGCGGCTGATGACCGAGTTGGCTACCAAGTATTTACGCGCAATCTCGGCCAGCGCGTCCCCCTGCAGCGCGGGCTTGCCTGCGCCGGGCACTACCTTGGCACCGTCTAGCGCCACCTGCAGCAGGTACACGTCTAACGCGGGGCCGTCTTTGAGGTATTGCTCTTGCTTGCCGTGCTTCACTTTGTACAGCGGCGGCTGCGCAATGTAGATGTGGCCGCGCTCTACCAGCTCGGGCATTTGGCGGTAGAAGAAGGTCAGCAATAGCGTACGAATGTGCGCGCCGTCCACGTCAGCATCGGTCATGATGATGATGCGGTGATAGCGCAGCTTGTCGACGTTAAATTCTTCTTTGCCGATGCTGGTGCCCAGGGCGGTGATCAGCACCACAATCTCGTTACTGGTCAGCAGCTTTTCATAGCGGGCTTTTTCTACGTTCAAAATCTTGCCGCGCAATGGGAGGATGGCTTGAAACTTTCTGTCCCTGCCTTGCTTGGCCGAGCCGCCTGCGGAGTCGCCCTCTACGATGTAGATCTCGCACAGTGCGGGGTCTTTTTCTTGGCAGTCGGCTAGCTTGCCGGGCAGGCCCATGCCGTCTAAAACCCCTTTTCTGCGGGTCATTTCTCTAGCTTTGCGCGCTGCTTCTCTAGCTCGGGCTGCGTCCACAATCTTGCCGCAAATAATCTTGGCATCGTTGGGGCGCTCTTGCAAAAAGTCGCTCAGCAGTTTGCTCACAATCTCTTCCACCGGGGCGCGCACTTCGCTGCTCACCAGTTTGTCTTTGGTTTGGCTACTAAATTTTGGCTCGGGCACCTTGACGCTCAGCACGCAGCACAGGCCCTCGCGCATGTCGTCGCCGGTCACTTCTACCTTGGCTTTTTTGGCCACCTCGGTGTCGTCAATGTACTTGTTGATCACGCGGGTCATCGCGGCGCGCAGGCCGGTCAGGTGCGTGCCACCATCGCGCTGGGGAATGTTGTTGGTAAAGCACAGCACGTTCTCGTTGTAGCCGTCGTTCCACTGCATGGCCACCTCTACGCCAATGCTGGTGCCCGGAATGCCGCCATAGGTCTCAGACGGGCGCTCAGCAGCCGCGTGGAACACGTTGGGGTGCAATACCTTTTTGCCGGTGTTGATGAACTCTACAAAGCCCTTTACGCCACCTGCGCCCGAGAAGTCGTCTTCTTTGCCGCTGCGCTCGTCCTTCAAGCGAATGCGCACGCCGTTGTTCAAAAAGCTCAGCTCGCGCAGGCGCTTGGCCAATATCTCGTAATGGAAATCGATGTTGGCGGTAAAGATGTCTGCATCAGGGAAGAAGTGCACCTCGGTACCGCGCTTTTCGGTGTCGCCTGCGGTGCGCATGGGAGACACTTCAATGCCGTCCACCGTCTCCAGCAAACGGTTTTGCACAAAGCCCTTGGCAAACTCCATGGTGTGCACTTTGCCTTCGCGGCGCACCGTTAGGCGCAGCCATTTGGACAGCGCGTTCACGCAGCTCACGCCCACGCCGTGCAAGCCGCCGGAAACCTTGTAGCTGTTTTGGTTGAACTTGCCACCTGCGTGCAGCTCGGTCAAAGCAATCTCAGCCGCACTGCGCTTGGGCTCGTGCTTGTCGTCCATCTTCACGCGGGTGGGAATGCCACGGCCGTTGTCGGTCACGCTCACCGAGTTGTCGGAGTGGATGGTGACGACGATGTCGTCGCAGTGACCTGCCAGGGCTTCGTCAATCGAGTTGTCCACAACCTCAAAAACCAGGTGGTGCAAGCCGGTGCCGTCAGACGTATCGCCGATGTACATGCCAGGGCGCTTGCGCACGGCCTCAAGGCCTTCCAAAATCTGGATGGATGCATCGCCATAGTCAGCGTTCTGCGCGTCGTTAGACGTGGGCGCTTTCTTGTTTTCTGCACCGCTTTGGTCTTTGTTTTGCTCTTGGCTCATCACTATCCCAGTCAAAAAATCTAAACTCAAAAAATGCCTAAGGGGCTTACCGCCCCTTGTTCTACACTAGCGCAACACGCAAACTTTAAATCCGCATCGGCATCACCACGTACTTGAACGTAGCGTTGTCCGGAATGGTAAACAGCACCGAGCTGTTGGAATCCGACAGCTCCAAGCGCACCATTTCTTGCGGCATATTGCTTAAAGCGTCGATGAGGTAGGTGACGTTAAAGCCAATCTCAATCGCATCGCCCGCGTAGTCAATGTCCAGCTCATCCACGGCCTCTTCCTGCTCGGCGTTGTTGGACGCTACGCGCAAGGTGCCGGGCTCGATGTTCAGGCGCACGCCTTTGAACTTTTCGCTCGTCAAAATGGCAGTGCGTTGCAGCGTAGCCAGCAGCGCAGCGCGGCCCAGGGTGATGATGTTCTTGTGGTTCTTCGGAATCACGCGGTTGTAGTCGGGGAATTTACCTTCGACCAGCTTGGTCACAAACTCCATACCGCCAAAGCTGAACTTGGCCTGGTTACCGGCAAACTGCATTTCAATCTGGCCTTCGCTGTCGCTCAGCAGGCGCTGCATTTCGATCACGGTTTTGCGCGGCAAGATCACTTCTTGCTTGGGCACTTCCACGTCCAGCTGTGCGCTGCTGAAGGCCAGGCGGTGGCCATCGGTAGCCACCAAGCTAAGCGTTTTGCCTTCGGCCACAAACAAAATACCGTTGAGGTAGTAGCGAATGTCGTGCACCGCCATGGCGAAAGATACCTGAGCCAACAGCTCTTTCAGCGTCTTTTGCGGCACGCTGAACACGGGGCCAAAGCTGGCAGCCTCTTGCACTAGCGGGAAGTCTTCGGCAGGCAAGGTTTGCAGCGTAAAGCGGCTCTTGCCACCTTTGAGCACCAGTTTGCTGGCCGATGATTCGAGCGAGACGGTTTGGTCAGACGGCATGGTGCGCAAAATATCGATCAGCTTGCGCGCACCCACGGTGGTGGTGAAGTTACCCGCATCGCCGTCCATCGTTGCATTGGTGCGGATCTGGATCTCGAGGTCGCTGGTAGTCAGTTGCAGTTGGTCGCCGGTTTTGCGAATCAAGACGTTGGCCAGTATCGGCAGGGTATGGCGCCGCTCGACAATACCCGAGACGGATTGCAAGGTGGAGAGCAGCTTTTCTTGTGTTGCCTTCAAAACGATCATGTCAACCTCTTATCTTGTATTTAATTAATTAAGAATAGTAGTAGTAGTAGAGCACGCACTTTTATGTGGATAAGCGTATTTTCGCCTGTTTAATCATAGATTTAGCGACTCTTTAAGACTGTGTTTAAGTCAGTTTGTTTGCCCGTGCAGTTTTGGGATAACTCGGCTACTTTGGCAGGGCCTGTGGATAAGTAGGGCTTTATCCCAAAACTATCCCCAAGCTTATCCTTGACGCAATGTGCAGCCAAAATTGAACAGGTGGTGGACGCGGTCATGTGGTTTAGCCTTTGAGGGTTTGCTCCAGCACATGCAATTGCTGGTTCAGTTCGTTGACGGTTTGGCGCTCAGCACCTATCTTGCGCACCGCGTGCAGCACGGTGGTGTGGTCGCGCCCACCAAACAGCTCGCCGATCTCAGGCAGGCTCTTTTGGGTGAGTTCTTTGGCCAAGTACATGGCAATCTGGCGCGGCCTTGCAATGCTGGCCGGGCGCTTTTTACTGTACATGTCCGACACTTTGATCTTGTAATAGTCGGCCACGGTTTTTTGGATGTTCTCAACCCCAATTTGGCGGTTTTGGATGGACAGCAAATCGCGCAGGGCTTCGCGCGCCAAGGGGATGGAAATTTCTTTTTGGTTAAAGCGTGAATAGGCGAGTATTTTGCGCAGCGCGCCCTCGAGCTCGCGTACGTTGGAGCGCACGTTTTTTGCCACAAAGAAGGCCACTTCTTCGGGCATTTCGGTGCCCTCCACGCGGGCCTTGCTGATCAAAATGGCCACGCGCATCTCCAGTTCAGGCGGCTCGATGGCGACCGTCAGGCCCGAGTCAAAGCGCGACACCAAACGCTCGTGGATATCGGTCAGGCCCTTGGGGTAGGTGTCGCTGGTCATCACAATATGTGACTTTTTGGCCAACAGCGCCTCAAAGGCGTTGAAGAATTCTTCCTGGGTACGGTCTTTATTGGCAAAAAACTGTACATCGTCAATTAACAGCAAATCGAGCGAGTGGTAGCGGTATTTAAACTCGTCAAAACGCTTGCCTTGGTAGGCTTTAACCACATCACTTACAAACTGCTCGGCGTGGATGTAGAGAACTTTGGCCTGGGGCTTGTCTTTCAGCAGGTAGTTACCAATGGCGTGCATCAAATGGGTTTTACCCAAACCGACGCCGCCGTAGATAAACAACGGGTTGTACAGGTTGCCCAAATTGCTGGCCACGTGCATGGCCGCAGCGCGCGCCATGCGGTTGGCGGTACCCTCTACCAAGGCGTCAAAGGTTAGCGCGGTATTGAGCCGGGTTTTAAAGCCTTGCTCGGCGCCGTCGTCTACGTAGTTGGCTACCTCGGGCTGTACGTCTGGCGCAGGCAAAACGCCGTTGACTACGCCAGAAGACATAGGCTTGGCGCCAGACTCACGCGGAGCAAGCGCTAACTCTAGGGTAATGCTTTGGCCCGACAATTGGCGGCTGGTTTGGTCGAGCAACGAGGCCAGGCGCCCGGCATATTGGGCCCGAATCCAGTCCAGCTTGAAGCGGTTACCTACCAGCACCGTGATGCGCGACAGGTCGGCCGACAGGCTGGCGGTGAGTGGTTTTATCCAGGTGTTAAATTGCTGTTCTGGCAGCTCCAGCGCCAGCTTGGCGATGCAGCTTGCCCACAGCTCAGCAGGCTTTAAACCCGGTTCAGGCGCTGCCTGCGGGTCGAATGTGGCTTGTCCCTCGGCCATCTTATAGTTTGCCTTGCATTTGTGGATATGTCATAAAACTGGTGCCTCGCATTGTAGCGCTGCAAAGGGGTTATCCACAAGGCGACCCAATTGTAAAAACCGGCCCCTGGGTAAAATCGGCAGCTTTTGCGACAAGCTCACCCAAAGCCACCGAAAAAGCGCATAAATGCTTGGTGCGGCTGGATTTTTACCCCAGATTTTGCGATAATGCCAGGTTTCGCCGAACACTAACTTGCGCGAAATAAATGTTACCGAGCTTTAGATTGAGAGTAGAACCATGAAACGCACTTACCAACCCTCCAAGACCCGCCGCGCCCGCACCCACGGCTTTTTGGTCCGCATGAAAACCCGCGGCGGCCGCGCTGTCATCAACGCACGCCGCGCCAAAGGCCGCAAGCGTTTGGCTGTCTAAGCCCCCGCATTAAGCTTTGCGCCATTGCTCGCGCACCTTCTCTCCAAAGCACAGTTTGATGCTGTCTTTGCGGGTCGTATTATTTCCAAAAGCCCGCACTTTGCGCTGCACTATATGGCAGAACAAACGCAGGCTATTGGCGCAGTAATTCCCAAGCGCTGGGCGCGCCGCGCGGTCACGCGCAACACCATCAAACGACAGGTATATGCAGTGAGCGAAACTCTGGCCAGCAGCCTTCCCGTGGGTCACTACGTGGTGCGCCTGCGCTCGGAGTTTTCGCGCAAAGAGTTTCCCAGTGCCACCTCAGACGCCCTCAAGCGTTTGGTGCGCAGCGAGCTGACCGCATTGCTCGGCAAGGCCGTGTCATGAGCCTTGCCACAGCCCTGGAGCGCCTGGTGCGCCTGCCGCAAATGCTGTTGATGGGCGTGGTGCGTGGCTACCGCCTGCTGCTCAGCCCCTGGTTGGGCTCGGCGTGTCGGTTTACGCCCACTTGCTCGGCCTACGCCCTCACGGCCTTGGCGCGCCATGGCGCGGTGGGCGGCAGCTACCTTACCGTAGCGCGTCTGGCGCGCTGCCATCCGTGGTGCGAGGGTGGTGTAGACAACGTGCCCGCCCATATCACCGCACCCCCATTATTCTCCCGCTTGCTGGGCCGCGACAAGCCTGCCAGCGCCAACGTTTCTCACCCCTCCCCTGTTTCAAAGACTTTGCTATGAACGATATTCGCCGCTCCATTTTGTGGGTGATTTTTGGCTTCTCCATGATCATGTTGTGGGACGCCTGGCAAGTGCATAACGGCAATAAAGCCACCTTCTTCCCATCGCCGTCAAAAACCGCCGCTACCAGCGCCACTGCGGCCTCGGCTGCGGGCGTGCCCGCTTCGTCCGCCGTGCCCGGCGCGGCTGTGGTGGCGGGTGCTGCGCTAGCAGGTGCTGTGCCCGGAGTGGCAGCGGCGCCCACCAGCGCGTCGGCGCAAACCTACGAGGTCAGCAACGATGTGCTCAAGCTGACCTTTAACGCCGAAGGCGGCAGCATTGTGCGCGCCGAGCTGCTCAAGCACACCGAAGGCGAAAAGGGCGACAAGCGCAACATCGTGCTGCTGGACAGCAGCACGGCCCGCGCCTACGAAGCGCAGTCGGGCCTGGTTGGCATGGCGGGCCAAGCCAGCCTGCCCAACCACAAAACCGTCATGAGCTTCAGCGGCGAGCGCGCCCTGAAAGACGGCCAGAACGAGCTGGTAGTACGCTTTGAGTCGCCCGAGCAGGGCGGCATCAAGTACGCCAAAACCTACACCCTCAAGCGCGGCGCCTACGACATTGCCGTCAAGCACGAAGCCATCAACGCCGCCGCTGCGCCCGTGTCAGCCCAGCTGTATATGCAGCTGGTGCGTGACGGCAACAAGCCGCCGGGCGAGTCGTCGTTCTACAGCACCTTCACCGGCCCCGTGGTCTACACCGCCGAAAAGAAATACCAAAAAGCCGAGTTCACCGACATTGAAAAGAACAAGACCGACTTCCAGAAAACATCAGCCAACGGCTATGTGGCCATGGTGCAGCACTACTTTGGCAGCGCCTGGCTGCTGGCCGATGGGGTGCAGCGCGAGCTGTACATGCAAAAGGTCAAAGACAACCTGTACTCGGTGGGCATGAAGGCCCCCATGGTGGCCATTGCCCCCGGTGCGACGCAAACCACCGAGACCCGCCTGTTCATTGGCCCCCAGGTTGAGAACAATTTAGAGGCCCTGTACCCCGGCCTGGAGCTGATCAAAGACTACGGCGTCCTGACGGTATTGGCCAAGCCCATGTACTGGGTGATGGAAAAGCTGCACGGTTATATTGGTAACTGGGGTTGGACCATCATTGCGCTGGTGCTGCTCATCAAAGCCGCCTTCTACTGGCTCAATGCCAAGGCCTACTCCAGCATGGCCAAGATGAAGGCGGTGAACCCCAAGATCATGGAAATGCGTGAGCGCCTGAAAGACAAGCCGCAGGAAATGCAGCAGCAGATGATGAAGATCTACAAGGAAGAAAAAGTCAACCCGATGGGCGGCTGCTTCCCGATCATGGTGCAAATTCCGGTGTTTATTGCGCTGTACTGGGTGCTGCTGTCGTCGGTGGAGTTTCGCGGTGCGCCGTGGATGGGCTGGATCCACGACCTGTCTTTGCCGGACCCCTTCTTCCTGCTGCCGATCATCATGACCCTGACCACCATGCTGCAAACTGCGCTGAACCCCGCGCCACCAGACCCGATGCAGGCCAAGCTGATGTGGTTTATGCCGCTGGCCTTCTCGGTAATGTTCTTCTTCTTCCCCGCCGGTTTGGTGATCTACTGGATTACCAACAACGTGCTGTCGATTGCCCAGCAATGGTTGATCAACAAACGCATGGGCGTGCCGCCGCAGTTCAACCTGCCGGACTTTTTGAAAAAGAAGCCGGCTGAGGTTAGCAAGAGCTAAAACACCGTTAGCTGCTTGCAGCACATAAAAAAAGGCTCGCTTCGCGAGCCTTTTGCTTAAGATCAGTACATGCTCTCTCGCCACGCAGACCCGATTGCCGCCATCGCTACCGCCCCCGGGCGCGGTGCGGTGGGCATTGTGCGGGTGTCCGGTGTCTCGGTGCAGCCCATCATTGAGGCGCTGTGCGGCAAGGCGCTCAAGCCCCGAGAGGCCACGTATTTGCCCTTTAAGGCCTTGGATGGCTCCGCCATCGACCAAGGCCTGGCCATCCACTTCCCCGCGCCGCACAGCTACACGGGTGAGGACGTTCTGGAGCTGCAAGCCCATGGCGGGCCGGTAGTGCTGCAGCTCTTGCTGGCCCGTTGCCTGGAGGCGGGCAGCGCCATGCGCCTGCGCGTGGCGGCCCCGGGCGAGTTTACCGAACGCGCTTTTTTGAACGACAAAATCGACCTGGCCCAGGCCGAGGCGATAGCCGACTTGATTGACGCCAGCACCGAGGCCGCCGCCCGCAGCGCCAGCCGCTCGCTGGCCGGCGTGTTCTCGCGCGAGGTGCACAGCTTGCGTGATGCGCTGATCCACCTGCGCATGCTGGTAGAGGCGACGCTGGACTTTCCGGAAGAAGAAATCGACCATTTGCAGAGAGGCGATGCCCACGGCCAGCTACACCACTTGCAGCAATCCGCGGCCGAGCTGCTGAACAAAACCCAGCAAGGTGCCCTCTTGCAGGAGGGCATCAAGGTGGTGATCGCCGGGCAGCCCAACGCCGGTAAAAGCTCGCTGCTGAACGCGCTGGCAGGGGCCGAGCTGGCCATTGTTACCCCCATTGCCGGCACCACGCGCGACAAGGTGCAGCAAACCATCCAGATTGACGGCGTGCCCCTGCACATCATCGACACCGCTGGCCTGCGCGACAGCCTGGACGAGGTCGAGCGCATCGGCATTGCGCGCACCTGGGATGAGATTGAAGGCGCCGATGCCGTGATCCACCTGCACGACCTGGCCGCCACCTTGCATCCCGACACCGCTGCGCACAACATGGCTGCCGACGCCCTGTTGGCCCAGACGATTGCGCTAAAGGTTTCCAGGAACATTCCGGTCGTGCAAATTTGGAACAAGCTGGATGCGGTAGCGGCCCATGCCGCCCTGCCCGCCTCAAGCGACAGCATCGCCATCAGTGCCAAAACGGGCCAAGGCATCGCACAGCTGCGCAAAAAGCTGCTGGACATCGCTGGTTGGCAGTCGGCACCCGAGGGGGTTTTCATCGCCCGCGAACGCCATGTGCAAGCCCTCAAGGCGGTGCAGGCCCACTTGGCGCTGGCAGCGGCGCATTTAGCGGCCAAAGCCCAAAGCCTGGACCTGCTGGCCGAAGAGCTGCGCCTGGCGCAAAATGCGCTGGGCAGCATTACCGGCGAGTTCACGGCAGACGATTTGCTGGGCGAGATCTTCTCACGCTTCTGCATCGGCAAATAAGCATATATTGGGCCTGCAGCCCAATAGAATATAGCACGAGCTGCTATTAAGTTGGTAGCGCATACAGCGCCTGCAGCAGGTGCAAATCAATACGTTCCCGGATAGCTGCCGCCGTCAATCAACAGGTTTTGCCCGTTGATGTACCCGCCGTGCACGCTGCAGATAAACGCACAGTAAGCGCCAAACTCTTCCGGCACACCCAGGCGCTTGCCCGGTAGCTGTGCAATACGCGCAGCGCGGATCTCTTCGGGGGTTTTGCCGGTCACTTTGGCTGCAGCGGCAAAGTTGCCGATCAGGCGGTCAGTGTCAAAAATGCCGGGCAGCAGGTTGTTAATGGTCACGCCCTTGGCCGCAATGCTAGAGCGCGCCACGCCGGCCACAAAGCCGGTCAGGCCGCTGCGCGCGCCGTTGGACAGGCCCAGAATGTCGATGGGCGACTTGACGGCGCTGCTGGTGATGTTGACGATGCGGCCAAAGCCGCGCGCGGCCATGCCGTCTACCGTGGCCTTGATCAGCTCAATCGGGGTCAGCATGTTGGCGTCAATCGCCGCCAGCCAGGCGTCTCTGTCCCAGGTGCGAAAGTCGCCAGTAGGCGGGCCACCAGCGTTGGTGACGACGATGTCGAAGTCTTTGCCCGGCCCGCCTGGGGCGGCAAAAGCCTGCGCCCGGCCGGCTTCGGTGGTGATGTCCGCCGCCACGGTGATAATTTTGGGCGCCGGCGCGCCGCCAGCGGCTGCCTGCTCGGCACAAGCCGCGCGCAATTTAGCCGCCGAGGCCTCCAGCACCTCCGCCCCGCGCGAGACCATCACCACGTTCACGCCGTCCAGCGCCAACGCCCGGGCGCAGCCCCAGCCCAGCCCTTTGCTTGCGCCACCCACCAAGGCCCAACGGCCTGCAATACCTAAGTCCATGCATGTCTCCAAAAAACAGGTTTACCCAGATTTGAGCTTACCACCCCGTCGCCGTTAAGCCGACGGGCCCATGTCTCCAGCGTGCAGGCAAACCCTATTGCAAAACACCGGCAACACTTAAATAATGGTTTACCAACGAACAAACGTTTCAAACTAGAAACAAATGTATGCATTCATCCTATGCCTGCTGCGATTGAATTTCACCGCGTTTCCAAACGCTTTGCCGGCGAGAACGGTGTGCTGGCCGTGGGCGATGTGAGCCTGCGCATCGCCACGCAGGAGGTGGTGTCCATCATAGGCCCCTCGGGTTGCGGCAAAAGCACCCTGCTCAACATCGGCGCAGGCTTGGCCCAGCCTACGAGCGGCGAGGTGCTGGTGGGTGGTGACAAGGTCACCGGGCCCAACAAGCACGTGGCCTTCATGCTGCAAAAAGACCTGCTCATGCCCTGGCGCACCATTGCCCAAAACATCGAGTTTGGCCTGGAGCTGCGCGGCACCGCTGCCGTGCAGCGCAAAGCCATTTCGGCCAAACTGGTAGCGCAGTGCCGCCTCAGCGGGTTTGCCGACAGCTACCCCCACCAGTTGTCTGGCGGCATGCGCCAGCGCGCCGCTTTGGCCCGCACCTTGGCGGTAGACCCCGATGTGCTGTTGATGGACGAGCCCTTCAGCGCGCTGGACGCGCAAACCAAAATGATCTTGCAGGCCGACCTGGCGCGCACCGTCGCCGACCAGGGCAAAACCGTGCTGTTCATTACGCACGATTTGGTGGAGGCCGTGGCCCTGTCGGACCGCATCTTGGTCATGAGCGCGCCGCCCGGCACCATCATTGACAACATCAGCGTCCACCTGCCCGACCGCGACAACCCGATGCAGCGGCGCAAGCACCCCGAAGTGGGCCACTATGTGGGCCGCTTGATGGAGTTGCTCAAACTCGACGCACAAACCCCCGTGCACTGACCCTTCAACCCAGCCAACAATAGCCCAGGAGACACCGCATGATTCGCATCACCCTGTTGACCGCCGCAAGCGCTGTGGCATGGCTCGCGCCCATCGCCCTGCCCGCCACCGCCCACGCGCAAGGCCAGGAGCTCACCTACCTGTTACCCGCGCCGGCCGTGCTGCCTGCCTTTGGCCCCTGGATGCTGGCCCAGGCCAAGGGCTATTACGCTGCCGAGGGCTTGAAGGTGAACTTCGTGGCCGGCCGGGGCGGCGTGGATGTGGCCAAGCAAGTGGGCGCAGGCAACGCCGTGATTGGCGGCGCGATAGGCGACACGCCCATCATCGCGCGCGGCCAGGGCATTCCGGTGAAAACCGTCGCTGTGCTGGGCGCTGGTTCGCTGATGCAATTGGTCAGCCACGACGACGCGAAGATTGAAAGCCCGCGCGAGCTCAAAGGCAAAACCGTCACCGCTATTTCCTACACTGACACCACCTACTACGCCTTGCTGGGCATGATGGGCAAAAGCAGTTTGACCAAATCCGACGTGGACATTCAAGCGGCAGGCCCTGCGGGCGTATGGCAACAGTTTGCCGCCAAAAAAGCTGTCGCCATGGCGGCCGTGCCCGACTGGACGGTGAGCGCCATGGACGCAGGTGCCAAGGTCAGCATTCTGCCAGCCGACATCTACTTTAAAAGCATGGCGCAAGCCATAGTGGCCAGCGACGAGACGATTGCCAAAAACCCGGAGCTGGTTCACAAGCTGGTACGCGCCACCTTGAAGGGCATGCGCGACATCATGCGCGACCCCAAGGCCGCGTCCATTGCCTACGTAGCCCATGTGCCTGCGCACAAAGGCAAGGAAGACTATATCCAGCGCGTGTTTGAGATGTACAACAAGTATGTGTACGCCAACCAAAAAGTGCTCGGCCAGATGGACGAGGGCCGCTTGGCCGAGCTGCAAAAGTTTTACGTCAGCAACGGCATTGTGCCTAAGGAGGTGGACGTGAAAGAGCTGTACACCAACCAGTTTGCGGGGCTTAAATAAGGCTGGGCACTTTAAAGAAAGACAGAAGAGTTTTTGAACGCAGAGGGCGCAAAAGGAATACCAAAATTTCTTTCTCTTTTATTTTACGTAACAAGATCATGACGGATAAGCAGCACACCATTCTTTGGAGCCTCGCGCTTCTGGTGGCGTTTTTGGCGCTGTGGCAATGGCTACCGCCAGCGCTGGGCGTGCCCGAGTTTGTGTTGCCTACCGCCAGCAAGACATGGGCTGAGGCCCAGCGCATTTGGGGCGCAGAGCGCTTGCTGTGGCATGCGGGCATTACCACGCTGGAGGTGGTGGTGGGTTTTGTATTGGGCGCTTTACTGGGTGCCATGATTGGCTACGCGTTGGGCATGAGCCCCAAGGCAGAGGCCGTGCTGTCGCCCTACTTGCTGGCACTGCAAATTGCGCCCAAGGTGGCCTTTGCGCCGCTGTTTGTCATGTGGCTGGGCTACACCGTGTACCCCAAAATCTTGGTCGCTATTTTGATTGTGTTTTTCCCCGTGCTCATCAACGTGCTGTCCAGCATGCGCGCCATGGACCCGGATCTGGTGAATCTGGCACGCAGTTTCTCGGCCACACGGCTGCAGATTTTTGCCGCTGTGCAATACCCTACTACCTTGCCTGCGCTGTTCTCCGGCCTGCGTATTGCCAGCACCTTGGCGGTCATCGGCGTGGTGGTGGGCGAGCTGGTGGGCGGCAATATGGGGCTGGGTTATTTATTGGTGTTTTTTGAAGGGCAAGGCAATACCGCCGGGGTGTTTGTCATCATCGCCGCGCTCACGGTGATAGGCATTGCCGCCTACTACGCCGTGGTGTGGCTTGAGACGCGCGTGCTGCACTACTTGCCCTCTAACGACGCGAGGCGCGCATGAGTGATGTAGTGGAAATCAATCTCACCGGGCGGCGTATTTTGATCACCGGTGGCGCGCGCGGTTTGGGCGCTGCGTTTGCCCAAGCTGCCGTGCGCGCCGGTGCGCGCGTGGTGCTTGCCGATGTGTTGCACGACCTGGGGCGCAGCACGGCAGCCGCATTGGGGCCACAGGTGCATTACCTGCCGATGGACGTGGCCGACAGCGCGTCCGTCAAAGCCGGGGTAGACCAAGCCGTGCAGTGGCTAGGCGGCCTGGACGGTTTGGTCAACAACGCGGCCATCACCAACTCCGGCGGCAAAGCCATGGCCGAGATCAGCGAAGAGACCTTTGACCGCGTGCTGGCCGTGAACGTGAAAGGCCCGTGGTTGGTGACCTGCGCAGCGCACGAGGCCTTGAAAGCCTCGGGCACTGGCCGGGTAGTGAACATTGCGTCTGACACCGCCCTGTGGGGCGCGCCGCGCCTGATGGCCTACGTAGCCAGCAAGGGCGCGGTCATCAGCATGACGCACAGCATGGCGCGCGAGCTGGGCGTAGATGGCATCACCGTCAACGCTATCGCGCCGGGCCTGACCTTGGTGGAAGGCACCGAGTACGTGCCCCAGGCGCGCCACGACTATTACCACGCGGGCCGCGCCATCCAGCGCCCGCAACTGCCCGACGACGTGAACGCCGCCGTGCTGTTTTTGCTCAGCAAGGGCGCAGGCTTTATTACCGGACAAGTGCTGCCAGTCAACGGCGGTTTTGTCATGCATTGAGGATGGACCATGCACACCGAGAAAACCATCACCACCCAGGCCAAAGCCGCGAATGAACCGCGGTTCAACGCCCTTGGCCTGCTGGACGCCGACATCCCGCCCGAGGCGGTCATCCAGCAAACCATGTTGCCCCAAGCTGGGCAAACCTTCAGCGCCTGGCTGGACAGCCGCGTGGCCCGCTTTGCCACCCGCAGCTACGACTGGGACGCGCTGAAGTTTCAGGCCGACTTTGACCCCAAGTACCGGCGCGCGCAAATGCGCTACGTGGGCACCGGCGCTACCGGCGTGGCCGCAGACAGCAACACGGTACCGGTGGGGCACTTTACCTTTTCCACCATGGTGATCCCTGCCGGGCACGAAGGCCCCAGCCACATCCATTACGACGTCGAAGAAATCTTTTTCATGCTGCGCGGCACCCTCAAGGTGGTGTGCGAGAAAGACGGCCAGCGCTGGGAAACGGTGTTGAAAGACCGCGACCTCATCAGCGTGCCGCCCGGTGTGTACCGCGAGGAGATCAACATCGGCGACGAAGACGCGCTGATGTGCGTGATGCTGGGCTCCCCCGCGCCCATCCGGCCCACCTATCCGCCAGATTCGCCCTTGGCCCACATCAAGCGCTGAAAGCACCGCCATGAACTTGGTAGACCACTTACAAGCCATGCCGGTTCGGCAGGCACTGCTGCCTGTCGGCGACCAGCAGGCCGTGCTGCACTACCGCGAAGCGGGCGCGGCGCTGGGCACCGCGCCACCCCTGGTGCTGTTGCACGGCATTGGTTCTGGCTCGGCCAGCTGGGTCTGCCAGCTGGACGCCGCCGACACCAGCCAGGCCGTGCGGGTACTGGCCTGGGACGCGCCGGGCTATGCCGACAGCACGGCGCTGCTAGCCAGCCTGCCCAGGGCCGAAGACTACGCGCTGCGCCTGTGGGCCTGGCTGGACGCCTTGGACGTGCAGCGCGTGCGCCTGGTGGGCCACTCGCTGGGCGGCATCATGGCGGCCAGCGCGGCGCGCCTGCAGCCCCAGCGCGTGGCGTCGCTCACGCTGCTCGCCCCCGCCCAAGGCTATGGCCCCGCGCCCGAGGCCGTGCGCAGCAAAATGGTGGCCGACCGCTTGGGCCTGCTGGCTGAACTGGGCGCACACAAAATGGCCCAAGCGCGGGCCCCCGCCCTGCTGACACCGAACGCCGACCCACAGCACCTGGCACTCGCCACCGCCATGATGGCGCGCCTGCACCCTGCGGGCTACGCCCAAGCCACCCACATGCTGGCGCAGGCCGACATCGGCGCCGATCTGCGCGCTTTTACTGCCAGCAGCAAGGCGCCCCTCGCGGTGGCCTGCGGCGAGCTGGACAGCATCACCCCGGCCAAGGGCTGCCGGGCGTTGGCGCAGGCACAGGGCGCAGGCTACGTGCCCTTGGGCGACGTGGGGCACCTGTGCGCGGTGCAGGCCAGCGCCCAGGTAAACACTTTGTTAGGCATAGCAGGAGAAGGCGTATGAACGCAATGACAGACCAGATAGACACGCCCCCCCCGAGCGTGCGTGCGGACGACGAAGACCGCTACACCGTGCCCGCTCTGGCGCGCGGCTTGCAACTGCTCAGCTACTTCACGCGCAACGACCGCGAGCTGACCGGGGCGCAGCTGTCGCGCCGTACGGGGTGGCCACGCGCCTCGGTGTTTCGCATGCTGCAAACCCTGGAGCAGGCCGGGTTCATCGAGCGCTGCGGCGATGGCCCGGTGTACAAACTAGGCGTGGCGGTGCTGCGTTTGGGTTTTGAATATTTGTCCTCGCTGGAGCTGACCGAGCATGGGCGTCCTATCGTCGAGGCGCTGCGCGACAGCTCGGGTTTCTCAGCCCATTTGGTGATCCGCGATGGCCGCGAGGTGGTGTTTGTGGCCAAGGCCGCAGGCCGCAGCGCGCTGTTCCATTCCATCCAGGTGGGTGCGCGCCTGCCTGCGCACGCCACCGTGCTGGGCCGCGTGCTGCTGGGCGGCCTGACGCCCCCAGAGTTGGCCCTGCTGTACGAAGACTACCCCCTGAAGGCGCACACCGCCACCACCCCCACCACGCTGGCGGCGCTGCAAGCCGCGGTAGAGAGCGACGCCAAGCGCGGCTGGGGCATGAGCCAGGGCGGGTTTGAAACCGGCATTTCCACCATCGCCGCGCCCGTGTTCAACGAGCGCCACCAGGTGTGCGCCGCCATCAGCATCACGGTGCCTGCGTCGCGCATTGACCCGGCGCAGGCCGAAACCCTGGTGGCCCATGTGCGCGACGCCGCCAGCGCGCTGAGCCAGCGACTGAGCCATTTGCCCCATTTCCAAAACCAACGCAGCTCGCAAGTTTCGCGGCGCAACCAAGCCTAGGCCATTGCATGCCCCAACCTACAGCGCAGTTGACCAACATCACCGTCGGTGAGTTGGTGGCCCGATTTTTAGAGCACTGCGGCGTGCGTGCCGCGTTTGGCGTGATCTCCATCCACAACATGCCCATGCTGGATGCGATCCACCGCCGAGGCCTTATCCGCTTTGTACCCGCGCGCGGCGAGGCAGGCGCAGCCAATATGGCCGACGCCTGCGCCCGCGTTACCGGCACTCTGGGCGTGTGCGTTACCAGCACCGGCACGGGCTCGGGCAACGCTGCGGGCGCGCTGGTAGAGGCCCTCACCGCGGGCACGCCGCTACTGCACCTGACCGGCCAAATCGACAGCCAGTATCTGGACCGCGACTGGGGCTTTATCCACGAGCACCCCAACCAACTGGGCATGCTGGCAGCGGTGGGCAAAGCCGCCTTTCGCATCAGCAGCGCCGAGACTGCGCTGGCCACCCTGCAGGAGGCAGTCCGCATGGCGCAAACGCCGCCTTGCGGGCCCGTCAGCGTGGAGATACCGATCGACGTACAAGCCGCGTTTTTGGATGAAAATCAGGCGCAAGCCCTTGTAAATAGCGCACAAACAGCTCCTGATTTAGTAGCCCCCGTACAACCCCGCGCAGACCTGGTGGCGCGCTTGGCCGGCTGCTTAAGAAGGCGCCAGCGCCCGCTGTTGTGGCTAGGCGGTGGTGCCCGCGCAGCGTCTGCCGCGGTGCAGCGCCTGGTGGCCATGGGCTTTGGCGTGGTCACCTCGGTGCAGGGCCGCGGGGTGCTGCCTGAGCACCACCCCGCCAATTTGGGGGCCTTCAACTTGCAACAAGCCAGCGCCGCGTTGTACGCGCAGTGCGACGTTATGGTCATCGTGGGCAGCCGCTTGCGCAGCAACGAAACCATGAAGTACACCCTGGCCCTGCCCAGCGTGCGCTTTCGCATTGACGCCAACCCGCAGGCCGAAGGCCGCAGCTACAGCAGCGAGCTGTTTATCCACGGCGATGCGGCGCTCACCTTGCAGGCCCTGGCCGATGCCCTGGCGGGCTACCACGCCCACGATGGCTGGCAGGGCGCCGTGCGCGCCGCCCGGGGCTGCGCGCAGGCCCAGGTAGACGAGGGCCTGGGCGCTTATGTGGTGCTGAAAGACGAACTTAACCGTGCGGTGCAAAAGCAGCTGTTGGGTAACGTGGTGTGGGTGCGCGACATCACCTTGAGCAACACCATGTGGGGCAACCGCAGCCTGACGCTGCAGCACCCGCGCGCGGGCGTGCATGCCATGGGCGGCGGCATTGGCCAAGGCCTGGCCATGGGCATCGGCGCCGCCGTAGGATGCGACGTTTACAAAGAAAAAAGGCCACTAGCCCAACAGAACATAGCACAAATTGCTATTAAAACAATAGTTCTTGCCGGTGACGGCGGCTTCATGCTGAACGTGGGCGAGCTGGCCTGCGCGGTGCAAGAGCGCGCCAACATGCTGGTGATTTTGATGAACGACGGCGGCTACGGGGTGATTAAAAACATCCAGGACGCCGACTACGGCGGCCGCCACTGCTATGTCGATTTGCACACCCCCGACTTTGCGCCACTGTGCACCAGCATGGGTGCCAAGCACCTGCACCTGCGCAGGCCCGAAGACACGGCCGCGCTGCTGCGCGAGGCGCTGGCCCTGCAGACCCCCGTGGTGCTGGAAGTAGACATGCAAGCCTGGGGGCCGTTTGCCCACAAGGTGGCTGGCCCGCAAAGAGCGCATTGAGCTGGGCCATGACTGCACCGCTGCCACCTTCCCTCGTTACGCCGGTCTGCCTGGTGGGTTTTGGTGCCATTGGCCGCGCGGTATACCAGCGCCTGGCGGGTGATGCGCGCTTGCACGTCACCCATGTGGTGGTGCGCGCTGGGCGCGTGGCCGCCGTGCAAACGCAGCTGGCCGCCCACACCACGGCCGTGGGCGCCGTGCCTGCTGGCGCCACGCTGGTGCTGGAGTGCGCAGGCCACAGTGCCTTGACCGAGCATGTGCTGCCGGCCTTGGCACGCGGCGTGGAGTGCGCGGTGCTGTCGGTGGGAGCCCTGGCCCAGCCCGGCTTGCCGGAACAACTGAGCGACGCCGCGCAGCGCGGCCACACCCAAGTGCATGTGCTCAGCGGCGCGGTGGGCGGCATAGACGCCCTGGCCGCCGCCAAAATTGCCGGTTTGAACAGCGTGCGCTACACCGGCCGCAAACCACCCTTGGGCTGGCGCGGTACACCGGCAGAACAGCTGCTAGCCCTTGACACACTGGCACAACCAGCTATTATTTTAGAGGCGTCCGCGCGGCAAGCCGCTGCGCTGTATCCGAAAAACGCCAACGTCGCCGCCACCGTGTCGCTGGCCGGTTTGGGCTTGGACGCCACCCAGGTGCGCCTGATAGCCGACCCCACCATCACCGAGAACATCCATGAGATTGAAGCCAGCGGCGCGTTTGGCAGCATCAAGATCGCGCTGCGCGGCAAGCCCTTGCCCGAGAACCCCAAAACTTCTATGCTTACCGTGCTCAGCGCGCTGCGCTTTTTGTACAACCGCGCGGGGAGCATGACGCTATGACCCAAGCCCTCACTGCAAGCGACACAAGCACCACAAGCGACGCCACCAACACGCCGGTAAAAACCTACTTTGCAGGCGCCTGGCGGCATGGCAGCGGCCCGCTGTACAGCACGCACTACCCGGCAGACGGCAGCGTGGTCGCCACGCTGCACGCCGCCACCGCAGCCGACGTGGATGAGGCCGTGCGCTTTGCCGAGGCGGCGCGTAGCAAGCCCAATTGGGCGAATCTGAAAACCCAAGAGCGCGCTAGCGTCCTGCACCGCATCGCCGCAGGCATCCGCGCACGCGGTGAAGCGCTGGCCCAATTGCAACGCCTGGACAACGGCAAACCCATCAACGAGACCCGCGCCCTGGTGGCCAGCGCGGCAGGCACTTTTCAGTATTTTGCAGCCGTGTGCGAAACCTTTGAAAGCCCCGTCACGCCCCAGCGCGGTGACTTTTTAAGCATGAGCCTGTACCAGCCGCTGGGCGTGGTGGGCGCCATCACGCCGTGGAACTCGCCCATCGCCTCGGAGGCGCAAAAAATGGCACCCGCCCTGGCGGCGGGCTGCGCCATCGTTATCAAGCCCGCCGAGATCACGCCGCGCATGGCCATCGAGCTGGCGCGCATCGCGCTGGAGGCTGGCGTACCCGAGGGCATTGTCAGCGTGCTGCCGGGCAAGGGCTCGGTGGTGGGTGAGGCCTTGGTGCGCCACCCTCTGGTTAAGCGCATCGCCTTCACAGGTGGCACCAGCGTCGGGCTGGGCATTGCGCGCTTGGCCGCCGACAAGCTCATGCCGGTGTCGCTGGAGCTGGGCGGCAAATCACCCACCATCGTTTGCGCCGATGCCGATTTGGACCACGCCGTGGCAGGGGTGCTCTACGGCATTTTCAGCAGCAGTGGCGAGAGCTGCATCGCCGGTTCGCGCGCGTTTGTGCACGCCAGTGTGTACGACGAATTTAAGCGCCGCGTAGTGGCCGGTGCCCAGGCTCTGCGCGTGGGTGACCCTGCGGACGAGCGCACCCAGATGGGGCCATTGATCAGCGCGAGCCACTGCCAAAACGTCGAAGGCTTTGTGCAAATGGGCTTGGACGAAGGCGGCACCTTGCTGTGCGGCGGCAAGCGTTTGCAAGGTATGCAGGCAGGCGTGAACTACGACCAAGGCAGCTACTACCCGCCCACCATTTTTGAAGGCCTGCCCAACACCGCCCGCCTGTGCCGCGAAGAAATATTTGGCCCGGTGCTGGCCCTGCTGCGCTGGAGCGACGAGGCCGACCTGATAGCCCAGTGCAATGACAACGACTACGGCCTGGCCTGCGGCATTTGGAGCGCCAGCTACCCCACCGCCCTGCGCCTGGGCCGCGCTATCCAGGCGGGCACGGTGTGGGTCAACACCTACAAAGTCTTCAGCATCAGCACGCCGTTTGGGGGCCTCAAAATGAGTGGCACGGGCCGCGAAAAGGGGGCCGCATCAGTAGCAGAATACATGACGCAAAAAAGTTTTTACTGGGGCACCAACCCCAGCCCGCTGCCCTGGAGCGCCACATGAAAGTTACGCCATGATCACGGGTATCGACGCCATCACCTACTCGACCGACCAATGGAACGAGGCGCGCCAGTTTTTGAATGACTGGGGCTTGAAGGAGCTGGCCTTCTCGGCTACCCAGCAATGCTTTGAAACCGTAAGCGGTGCGCAAGTGGTGGTGCGCCGCCCGGGCGACACAAGCCTGTCCCCGGCCATGGAGGCGGGCCCCACCCTGCGCGAGGTGGTGTGGGGCGTGGACAGCGATGCCGACCTCGATTTATTGGCAAAATCATTGGAAAGCCCAATAGAGCAGGGCACAATATGCTATCAAAATAGTAGTTTTATGCAAACCTTGGGCGGCACCAATGCGCCACCAAACTCCGCCGCTGCGGTGGCACGCCGTGTGGCCGCGCTAGACCCGCATGGCCTGCGCATCGTCTTTCAGCGCAGCAGCCAGCGCCCTGTTGCCGTGCAAGGTGCGCCCTCCAACCCGTATGGCAACGCCCAGCGCATCAACGCACCCAGCCCGGTGTATGCGCGGGCCACGCCGATTGAGATTGGCCATGTGGTGCTGTTTACCGACAAGCTGGCCGAGGCCGTGCGCTTTTACGAAGCACTGGGTTTTGTGCTCAGCGACAGCTACCCCGGGCGCGGTGCCTTTTTGCGCTGCGCACCCACGGGTGGCCACCACGACCTGTTTTTGCTGCAAGTGCCGGGCAAGGCCACGGGGCTGAACCACGTGGCCTTCACCGTGCGCGATATCCACGAGGTATTTGGCGGCGGCCTGGCCATGGGCCGCGCGGGCTGGAAGACCCAGCTCGGCCCTGGCCGCCATCCCGTTTCGTCGGCCTATTTTTGGTATTTTGACAACCCCTGCGGCGGCTTGATAGAGTACAACGCCGACGAAGACCACCTAACCGAGGCTTGGCAAGCGCGCGAGTTCACGCCCGGCCCCACGGTGTTTGCCGAATGGGCCATAGACGGCGGCATAGACGGCCACACGCGCCGCCAAACGGCGCCTAAAGCCGGCCCCGATAAACCCAGCCCTGATACATCCAGCGCTGAGCGCGCCGTTTTCCTCACGGAGAAAAAACCTTGAACAGCACCATCCCGATCTACGCCGCAGGCCAAGGCGCTGGTGAGCGCTACCTTAACCCCCACCAAGCCCGCCAGCGCCCCGCTATGCCGTACGAAGACCAGCTGGGCGACGCGCTGGAGCGCGCCTTTGCAGCAGGCCATTGGGAGCTGGACGCGCTGGTCGCGCAGCTCAACCAAAGCGGCTGCGCTGCGCCTGACGGCATGGCGTGGACGGCAGAGAGTTTTCAGGCCGAGATGGCCGTGCTAGGCCAATGATGCCCGCCGTAGAAACTGCCCGCCCCAGCAAAGCCGACATCCACGCCGTACTCACCCGCGGGTTGAAAAACCTGTGGTACCCCATTTGCCCCAGCCATTTTGTTGGCGAGCAGCCCGTATCGCTGCGCCGCCTGGGCCTCAAGTTGGCCGTATGGCGCGACCTGCGCAGTGGCAGCCAAGGCAAGCTCCACGCGCTGGAAGACCATTGCCCGCACCGCGGTGCGCCCCTCTCGCAAGGCGCAAACTTGGGCGACCGCCTGGCCTGCCCGTACCACGGCATCGAGGTGCGCTGCGACGGCACGGTGACCAAGGTGCCCGCCAGCCCCGACTGCGCGCTGGTGGGCGAGCGCGCTGCCAAGTCATTCCACGTCATAGAGGCGCACGGCGCGGTATGGCTCTACAACAGCGCCAGCTACGTGGAGGTGCCGCCACCCTTGAACTTGCCGGTAGAACTGACCGACACCGAGCAGTACAGCCACTTCCTGTGCTACACCGAGTGGCGCGGCGACTACCGCTATGTGGCCGACAACGTGATGGACCCGATGCACGGCACGTTTTTGCACAAGCTAAGCCACAGCATGAGCGAGGGCGAAATCCACGCCAAGTTCAAATTGCGCAACACAGCACAAGGCTTTGTGTTTGAGAAAGACGGCCAGCGCGACGTGAACTTTGACTGGACCGAGTGGGCAGACACCGGCACGCACTGGATGCGGCTGGAAATCCCCTACCCCAAAACCGGCGGCCCGGGCGGCAGCTTCACCATCATTGGCAGCTACACGCCAGTTACCCTGCCCAGCGGGGAGAACCTGGCCGCAGTGTTCTTTTGGCGCTGCCGCCGGGTAGCTGGCTGGCAGCGCCATGCCTGGCGCTTTTTGTACCGCAACCGCCTGGAGGCCCGGCACTGGACGGTGCTGGAGCAAGACCGCGTGATGCTCGAATCGATGGAGCCCAACGCCAACCAGCGCGAGCGTCTGTACGAGCACGATGTAGGCCTGTCGCGCCTGCGCACGCAGATGCAGCGGCTGGCTTTGAGAGAGCTGCAAGCGGCGCTCCTGTAGTCTTGCCCACCCCCCCCAAATGTTACGCATACGAAACATCTAAGTGGTTGGCGGTACAGACGTAGATTTATCCACTATTGCACCATATTTTATGTAAGTCTTGTCACAAAACCTTGCGCAAAGAAATCTGATCCTGTAGCCTCATAGCATGATCAAAAATGACGGACCAGGGCCGAGTGGTTGGGGCTCATTAAACGACACCGACCGCGTGATTCCACGGGGGCACCCCAACGCGGGCGCCGCCGGGCCTGCGTCCAACAGCGGCTTCGGCAACAGCGGGTTCGGCAACAGCGGCTTTAGCAACAGTGGTTTTGGCCCCAGCGGCATTGTGCCCAGCAACGCGCCTGGCATGCCGCCCACCATTGTGGGTTTGTTGCAAGCCATTCAGGCCGCCAGCAGTATCGACACGGTCCGGCTCACTTTGGGCGTGGCGCAGTGGCAAACCCTGGCCAGCTACCTGCAGCCCTTCACCATGGAAGACGGCCAGGCCTTGATCGAGCAGGGCGCCAAAGACACCACCGTGTACCTGGTGGAGTCTGGCACCCTGAACGTGCTGCAAATGGACGAGTCGGGCCATGGGCAAGTGGCCATGGTGGGCCCGGGCTCTTGCGTGGGCGAAGGGGCATTTTTCTCGCGCATGCCGCGCAACGCTACGGTGCAGGCGGCTACCCGCTGCAAGCTGTGGTCCATCACCCCCATGCGCTTTACCGAGCTGTCTAACCGCCACCCACCGGTAGCGCTGGCCTTGGTGATGGCACTGGGCTCGGTCGTGGCCCGCCGTGTCAATAACAAGCCCAAGCGCGGCGCCGTCACTTAGCGCTGATCGTTCAGCTCAAATGCTTGCCGACTATCCCCGCAATCTCAAACATTGTCACCTGCGCTTTGCCAAACACCGGCAGCAGCTTAGCATCGGCGTTGATGCTGCGCTTGTCTTTGGCGTCTTGCAGGTTGTTGGCCTTGATGTAGTCCCACAGCTTTTTGATCACCTGTGAACGGGCTACTGGTTCCGCCCCAATCACAGCGGCCAGGGCGGCGCTGGGTGTGGCACCTGTGGCGGGTGCGGCGCGCGGTTTGCGCGGCGCCGCGGACTTGGCGGCTGACTTGGCAGGGGCTTTCTTGGCCGCTACTTTGCTGGCGGGTTTGGCCGTCTTGGCCGCCGCTTTTTTCGCTGCAGCCGTACCGGTTTTCGCCGCTGCTTTTTTAGCCGCCGGTGCGCCCGCTGCCGTTTTGCGCGGCGGGAACTTGCTGGTGCGCGGCTCAAACTCAAAGCTCACTTTGCCTTCTTCCTTGTTCCAGGCCAGGAAGGCCTTGAAGCTGCGGCGGGTGCGCATGCTGACAAACTTGTCCAGCAAATCGGTCTTGCCGGTCTCCAGCAGCTTGGTCATTTGCTCGCGCTCTACGGGTTGCTGCAAGATCACCTGGCCGCTCTTGAAGTCGCAGCTCGGCGTGGGTTGCGCGTCAGTGGGTACTGACTTCTCGCACACATAGCTCTTGCCAAACTCCAGCACTTGGCTGCCGCATTTGGGGCAGGCACCGAGTGACACCTTGCCGGACAAATCCACAATCTCGCCCGACTCTGCGGCCTTGGCGTCCTCGCCAAAGTCAAATTCGAGCTTCCAGTTTTTCTCTTCTTCGTTGTACTTCAGGGCGATGTCGGCCACAAAAGGCCAACCGGCTTTGGAGCGGAAGCCTTCCAGCGGGCCGATCTTTTTGTCCCGCAAAAACTGCTCGACCTCGGCCGGTTCAAAGGTGCGGCCTGCCGGAGTTTTGCCAAAGCTGAAGCCGCAGCCTTCCAGCGCGCCCGCCTTGCCGGTGCAGGTGTAGCGGCGGTAGTTTTCTTTCACGATGCCGCCGCAGTTGGGGCAAGGCGTGGTGAGGGTGGCGTAGTCGCCGGGCACGGTGTCGCGGTCGTACTCTTTGGCTTTCTTGACGATTTTTTCCGTCATGGCGTTGATCTCGGCCATGAAGGTTTCGCGGCTCATCTGGCCTTTTTCCATCAGCGCCAGCTTGTGCTCCCACTCTCCAGTCAGCGCGGGGGTAGACAGTTCCTCCACGCCCAGGCCGCGCAGCAGCGTCATGAGCTGGAAGGCTTTGGCCGTGGGTATCAACTCGCGGCCTTCGCGGATGATGTACTTTTCGTTAATCAATCCTTCGATGGTGGCAGCGCGGGTGGCTGGGGTGCCCAAACCTTTTTCCTGCATGGCTTCGCGCAGCTCGTCGTCTTCCACCAGCTTGCCTGCACCTTCCATGGCACCGAGCAAGGTGGCCTCGGAGTAGCGGGCGGGTGGGCGTGTTTTCAGGCCCTTGGCTTCGACCACATCGTTCTTCACCATCTCGCCGGGTTTCACCGCGACGAGTTGTTGGCCTTTTTCGCCCTCTTTGGCATCGGTAACTTCGTCGGCGGCTTCCTTGCCGTAAATCGCCAACCAACCCGGCTTGACCAGCACCTTGCCTTCGGTTTTGAAAGCGTGGTTGGCCGCAGTCGTGATCCGGGTCGTCACCTGGTATTCGGCACTCGGATAGAACACCGCCATGAAGCGGCGCACCACCAGGGTGTACAGCTTGTGCTCTGCTTCCGATAGCCCGCTAGGCGCTTGCAGCGTCGGGATAATGGCAAAGTGGTCGCTTACCTTGGTGTTGTCGAAGACACGCTTGCTGGGCTTGATGTAGCCGTTTTTAATCGCCAGTGCGGCGTGCGGCTCCAGGTGCTTGTGGCCGCTGTCGGCCAGCATCTCAAAGGTTTTCTTCACGACCGGCAGGTAGTCTTCGGGGAGGGCGCGCGAGTCGGTACGCGGGTAGGTCAGGGCCTTGTGGCGCTCGTACAGGGACTGTGCAATTTGCAGCGTGGTCTTGGCGCTAAAGCCAAACTTGCCGTTGGCCTCGCGTTGCAGGCTGGTCAGGTCGAACAGCAGGGGCGACGCTTGGGTGGTGGGCTTGCTCTCTTCGGTGACAGTGGCTTGCTTGCCTTTGACGGCATCGACCACGGCCTGGGCTTCACGTTCACTCCAAACGCGGTCGGCCTTGGCCTCGGCGTCCTCACCCTTCTTCCACTTCGGGTCAAACCACTTGGCCGGGTACTCGCCCGCCTCGCTCAAGAAGCTGGCGTGAATTTCCCAGTAGTCACGGAAGATGTGTTTGCGGATCTGCTCTTCGCGCTCCACCATCACCGCAAGCGTCGGCGTTTGCACGCGGCCCACTGTGGTTAAGAAGAAGCCGCCATCGCGCGAGTTAAACGCCGTCATGGCGCGGGTGCCGTTGATGCCCACCAGCCAATCGGCCTCCGAGCGGCTGCGCGCGGCGTCGGCCAGCGGCAGCATTTGCTTGTCAGTGCGCAGGGTGTCAAAACCGTCGCGGATGGCCTGCGGCGTCATGCTTTGCAGCCACAGGCGCGTAATAGGCTTGCCCAGCGGCACGTACTTACCGCCCTTGTTGCCCCCGGCATACTGCTCGATCAAACGAAAGATCAGCTCGCCCTCGCGGCCCGCGTCGCAGGCGTTGACGATATTGCCCACGTCTTTGCGCTTGGCCAGCTTGACCACCGCGTTCAGCCGCGTCTTGGTTTTGTCCACTGGTTTCAAGTCAAAATAAGGCGGAATGACGGGCAGGTTAGCAAAGCTCCACTTGCCGCGCTTCACGTCAAACTCCTCGGGGGCCTGGATCTCCACCAGGTGGCCAACGGCGGAGCTGACGATGTGCGTGTCGCTCTCAAAGTATTCGTCGTGCTTGTCAAACTTGCCCACCGTAGGCGTCAGCGCCCGCACGATATCTTGTGCCACAGAGGGCTTTTCGGCAATGATTAAGGTTTTCATATCCACATTCTCGCTCTAATTACATAGCACCTACTACAATGCAGGTCTCGCGCACGCACAGGCGCGCACACGCAGGCGGGCGCGCAGACGCGCGCTCGCCCATGATTCACCATACCAAATTTTTCGGGCCATGCCAAAAAACCTTCCAAGTGCTGATAAAGCCAACAAAAAAGACAAGGCCTTAAAAGCCACAAACAAGAGCGATCAAAAGAGCGACAAAAAGGCCACCGAGACAGCGCATGAGAAGGCTCAGAAGCTGGCTGCCAAGGCGCAGAAAGCCGCCAAACGCAACGCCAAGCTCGACGCCCTGATACCTGCGGGCCAGTTCATCAAAACCCGCAAATCCGGCGTGCACGGCAAGGGCATGTTTGCCGTGGCCCCCATTGCCGAGGGCCAGCACCTGATCGAATACATTGGCGAGCGTATTGACTGGGACGTGGCACTGGAACGCCACCCGCATGATCCCAAGCAGCCCAACCACACCTTTTACTTCTCGCTGGAAGACGGCCGCTGCATCGACGCCAAAGTGGGCGGCAACGACAGCCGCTGGATCAACCACAGCTGCAAGCCCAACTGCGAGGCCGACGAAACACATGGCCGGGTGTTCATCAAAGCCCTGCGCAATATTGAAAAAGGCGAAGAGCTGTTCTACAACTACGGCCTGGTGATCGACGAAAAATACACCAAAAAGCTCAAGGCCGAATACGCCTGCTGGTGCGGCGCCCCCAAGTGCCGCGGCACCATGCTGGCCCCCAAAAAGAAGGACTGATGTTGCAGCCCAGTTTTTTCGGCAGCGCCGAGACCATCTGGCAAGCCGTGATGGCCATGGGCCTGCCCAGCCTGGCCGGTTTCAGCGTCGAGGTGCTGCCCGAGATTGACTCGACCAACACCGAGCTGATGCGCCGCGCCCGCGCCGGCCAAACCGAGCCCACCCTGCTGGTGGCCGAGCAGCAAACCGCCGGGCGCGGCCGCTTGGGCCGCCATTGGGCCTCGGCCCCGGGCAGCTCGCTCACCTTCTCGCTGGGCCTGCTCTTACAGCCCCAGGCCTGGGATGGCCTGTCGTTGGCTGTCGGCACCAGCGTGGCGGGCAGCCTGCATGCGGGCATCCAGCTCAAATGGCCCAACGACCTGTGGGTGCAGGGCGCCAAGCTGGCCGGTATTTTGATCGAAACCGCCGCCGTAGGCACCCAGCGCTACGCCGTGGTGGGCGTCGGTATCAACATCGCTCCCCGGCCCGCAGACGGCCTGTCTACGCCCCCCGCCTGCCTGCAGGCCCTGCTGCCCCACACCAGCGCCGCGCAGGCCCTGGACGCCGTAGCTGCGCCCCTGCTGCGCGACCTTTTGCTGTTTGAGCGCGACGGCTTTGCGCCCTTTGCCGCCCGCTTTGCCGCGCGCGACGCCCTGCACGGGCGCGAGGTGCGCCTGAGCGACGGCCTGCAAGGCGCCGCCCAGGGCGTAGACGGCCAGGGCGCGCTCTTGGTGCATACTTCTGGGGGCCTGCAGCGCGTCACCAGCGCCGAGGTCAGTGTTCGGCCCTTAGCGCCCTAGATTTGGCCCAGATTGTTGTAACCACGCCCATGCTTCGCCTGCTTGTTGTTCTTTTGTTACTGGCCAATGGCGCCTACTTTGCCTGGTCGCGCGGCTACTTGGCGGTGGTCGGCTTAGCCCCCGTGCCCCAAAGCGAGCCCGCCCGCATGCGCTCGCAGATCAAACCCGAGCTGGTGCGCGTGCAAAGGTCCGCAGACGCCCGGCCCCAAGAACTGGCCGCGTTAGGCCCCACCGGCCTCACCGGTCCCACCGGCACCACCGGCACCACAGCGCCCAACCCGGCCGCCGCCAAACCGCCCGAGTGCCTGCAAAGCGCCCTGTTCACCGACAAGCTGGCCCAGGCGGTACGCAGCGCCGCCGAGGCCTTGCCCAGCGGCACCTGGCTGCTGGAACCGGTCGAAGAGTCAGGCCGCTGGATCGTCTACATGGGCAAGTACACCGCCGCCGACGTGATGGCCAAAAAGCGCGCCGAGCTGCGCCAGCTAGACGTCAGCGTCGAGCCGCTGCAAAACCCCACGCTAGAGCCCGGCATATCCCTGGGCGGCTTCCCCACCAAGGTAGAGGCCACCAAAGAGCTGGCCGACCTGAACAAACGCGGCGTGCGCACCGCCAAGGTAGTGCAAGAAAAACCCCCCGTACAAGGCCTGGTACTGCGCCTGCCCGCAGTAGACGAGGCCCTGCGCGGCCAGCTCGACGGCGTGCGCACGGCGCTGGGTAGCGCTACGCTGCGCTCTTGCAAGGCTTCTTGAGTTTGGTTGTATAGCCCCACGCGCTTGGTAGTGGGTCGCGGGTTTGTGTACGCCCTGACGCTTGGTGTGTACGGCTACGCGGCTGTCCCCCGTTGCGGCCTAGGGCCGCTGCCTCCGCCTTTATGCCGCTACGCCGTACACACCAAGCGCCAGGGCATCGACCAAGGAGAGTGAGCGACGGTTGATCGTCAACCACTTCGCAAGAGCTGGCCGGCGGTGCATTCAGCGTAGCGGCATAAAGGAGGAGTCGCTGGCTATAGGCCAGCACGGGGGACAGCCGCGTAGCTGAATGCACCGTCGGCCAGCTCCCGTACACAGCTGAAGCAGCACCGTCGGCCTGCTCTCGTGCAAACCCGTCGACAAGCTCAGAGCAAACGGATTTCGCGAAACTCTGTCCTCAAGACGAAGCCTAGTCGTCCACATCCCCACCAACAACGCGCCGAATCACCTCAGGTGCAAACCCCCGGCTGGCCAGAAAGCGCATTTGCTTCATGCGGTCGGCGCCCTCTTGCACAGCGCCGAATTTTTTGCGCCAGACTTCGCGGGCGCGGTCCAGTTCGGTGGCTTTGAGGGCGGTGGCGGCGGCTTGCACTGCGGCGGCGTCTACGCCTTTGGCTTTGAGCTCTTGCACCACGCGGGCGGTGCCCAGCTTGGCGCCGCGCCGGTAGACCAGGGAGTCGGCCACGCGCTGCTCGTTGATGAAGCCTTTGGCGGCCAGCTCGTCGAGAATTTTGGCCAGCTCGCCCGGTTCGGTCTCAAAGCTGGCCAGCTTGCGCGCCAGCTCGGTGCGTGAATGCTCGCGCGCCGCCAGCGCCCGTAGCGCGCGACCTTTAAGACTTAAGGTGGGAGAAGCAAACATGGCTGTATTGTCCAAACTTTAGCGCTCACGCCAAGCACCCAATAAGATGCGCAACACAGCACAAGCACTACATATTTAATAGCAGCTTGTGCACTGCTCTATTGGGCTTGTAGCCTATTTGGCATATAAATAGCACTTACTTGGCGTCTGCGCCGTCCACCAGAATCAGCGGGATGCTGAGCGACTCGCGCACCTTGTTTTCAATCTCGATGGCCAGCGCCGGGTTCTCGCGCAAAAACTCGCGTGAGTTGTCGCGGCCCTGGCCGATTTTCTCGCCCTTGTAGGCGTACCAGGCACCGGATTTTTCGATCACCTTGGCGTTCACGCCCATGTCGATGATCTCGCCGTGGCGGCTGATGCCCTCGCCAAACAGGATGTCAAACTCAGCCGTTTTAAACGGCGGGGCGACCTTGTTTTTGACCACCTTGACGCGGGTTTCATTGCCAATGGCTTCTTCGCCGCGCTTGATGGTGCCGGTGCGGCGAATGTCCAGGCGTACCGAGGCGTAGAACTTGAGCGCGTTGCCGCCGGTGGTGGTCTCGGGGCTGCCAAACATCACGCCAATTTTCATGCGGATCTGGTTGATGAAAATCACCATGCAGTTGGACTTTTTGATGTGCGCCGTCAGCTTGCGCAGGGCTTGGCTCATCAAGCGGGCTTGCAGGCCGGGCAGGCTGTCGCCCATCTCGCCTTCCAGCTCGGCCTTGGGGGTCAGCGCCGCTACCGAGTCCACCACGATCAAATCGACCGCGCCGGAGCGCACCAGGCTGTCCACAATCTCCAGCGCCTGCTCGCCGGTATCGGGCTGGCTGATCAGTAGGTCTTGCAGGTTGACGCCCAGGTTTTGCGCGTACTGGATGTCCAGTGCATGCTCGGCGTCGACAAAGGCGCAGGTGCCGCTGAGCTTTTGCATCTCGGCGATGACTTGCAGGGTGAGGGTGGTTTTGCCCGAGCTTTCTGGGCCATAGATCTCGATGACGCGGCCGCGTGGCAGGCCGCCTACGCCCAAGGCCACGTCCAGGCCCAGCGAGCCAGTGGAGACCACCTGGATCTCTTCGATCACCTCGCCCTCGCCCAAACGCATGATGGTGCCTTTGCCAAACTGCTTCTCAATTTGCGCCAAAGCCGCTTGCAGGGCTTTGGACTTTTCGGTGTTGGCGGCGCTGGCAGTGTCGATCTTGCTGGTTTTACCGGGTGCTGCGGCTTCGATTTTGCTGCCCTTAACTTGTGCGTCCATGGTGTGGTTCTTTCAATAAAATCAATGGGTTAGAGAAATTTGCTGCACTTGCTTTTAACTACAGGCTGTGTGCATAACCAGTAATGTAAAGGCAGTTTATAAACTCTGCAATAGATTTATTAGTAAGTTTGCCTGATTAAAATGCGGCCATGAAAACTACGCCCACCTCGCCTGCAATGTCCCCCGCTGCAGCGCACCCGCCGCAGCGCAATGACAGTTGGCGGCAGTCGCATTTGGGCCGTTTGCTGGGCGAGTCGCTGCGCCGCTTTGACGCCCGGGTGCTGACCCTGATGGCGCACAACATCAACGTGCCGCTGGCGCTGTCCAACCTGGCGGCGCGTGGGCAGGTGAGCGCGGCGCATGTGCACATCACGCGGCACGTGGCGCTGGAGGGCTCGCGCCTGACGGACTTGGCCGAGGCGGCAGGCATGAGCAAGCAGGCCATGGGCGACCTGGTGACCCAGTGCGAGGCCTGGGGCATTGTGGCGCGCGTGCCCGACCACCGCGACGCGCGCGCGCGTCTGGTGTGCTTTACCGAGGCCGGGCTGGAGTGGCTCAAAGCCTTTGAAGACGCCGTAGCGCAGGCCAGCGAGGAGTTTGCGCGCGAGGTGGGCGACGATGTGGCGCGGGTGGTGGGCTTTGGGTTAGAGGCGTACTCGCGCAGCTATGCGGATGTGCGTTAGCGGCGTGTGTAATGCAGCGACAGCATGGGTATCGGGCCGTGTTGGAACGCAACGGTTGATCGCCCACCAGCTCCCGTACAAGAAAAAAAAGTCAAGCTCAGGACACACGGAAGATAGTGCCTGATCAATCGAGGAAAGATCAATAAGTGAGCAGCACTGGCCGCTCAGCTATTAGCGCGCCGCTTCAACCAGCGCATCAGATGCCGCACTACGGGCAGTTTCTCGTACAGCTCTTCCGCCGCGTCCCAGTAGTCGCGGTGGTAGCAAATGCGGCCTTCTGCGTCAAAGCGCAGATGCGATGTACCGCGCACCACCTGCTCGGTTTGGCTGTCAACGCGTTTGAAGCGAAATTTGAAATCCCAGACCAAAAAGCACTGCGCGCCCTGCACCACGCGCTCGGTCACCACAAAGTGCGGGTTGTCCAGTGCAATGTACATGTGGCTGAAAATGCGCTGCACAGCAGGCAGGCCCAGCACCTCGTTGAACGGGTCTTTGAAGTAGGCGCTTTGCGCGTAAAAATCACCCATGCGCGCCACCGACCCCGGCTGTAAAGTCTCAAAAAACTGCACCACACCGTCTACCGGTGTGGCAGCCGCGGACGGGGAGCGCGGCAGCGGATTGGCGGAAGACACGAGCGACAGGGGAGGACTCATGGTTTACAGACCCGTAAAACGGCGCGTGGCCATAAAGTACATGCGGTAAGGCAAGATACGCAGCAGCTTCATCCAGCGCGTAAAGCGTTTGGGGAAGTGTTTTTCAAAATCACCATGCTCCCAATGCGCTATTATTTCAGAAGCAGCTTGTGCAGGTGATATAAGGGCTGGCATAGAAAAATCATTCTTATCGGTGAGCGCAGTCTGCACAAAACCCGGGTTCACCACGCTGACACCCAGGCCCTCGTCGTGCAGGTCAATGTACAAAGTTTCGGCCAGGTTGATCAGCGCAGCTTTGGTGGGGCCATAGGCCAGCGAGTGCGGCAGGCCGCGAAAACCCGCCACGCTGGACACCACAGTAAGGTGCCCGCGCTTGGCCGCCAGCATGCTGGGCAGCACGGCGGCAATGCAGTACACCGCGCCCATGTAGTTCACCTGCATGTGGTGGGCAATGTCGTGGGGCGCAATATCTTGCGCACGCTGCGCGGCATAGGTACCAGCGCAGTACATCATCAGGTCCAGCGGCCCAGCGGCCAGCAGTTGCTGCGCGGCCAGTTGGACGGCGGCCTCGTCGGTGGCGTCCAGGGGCAGGGCCTGCAGGCCAGGGTGCTGTGCGGCCATGGTTTGCAGTGCGGCCGCGTTGCGGGCCGACACTATGACCTGGGCGCCTTTGGCGTGCAGGGCTACCGCCGTCGCCTGGCCTATGCCGCTGGACGCGCCCACCAGCCATACACGGCGGCCAGCCCAGTTGGTGATTGCAGGGTTTAAGCTCATGGCAGTTGCTTGAAGTGAGGGGGGTGGGCAAAGGGTAAATGGTGCGGGAGCATCAGCGTTTTTTAAAGTTCACTACCAGCTCGCCCAGGCGAAAACCAAACTTGCTCATGGTGGCCTTGTTGATCACCACCTTGTCGTCCATCTGGTACATCCAGTCGTCAAACTGCACCTCGTACACCTTGGCATCCACGGGCAGGTTCAGCGTGTAGCCCCATCGAAAGGCGTTGCCCATTTGCTGGCCATTGCCTATGCCCACCACATCGTCGGCGCGGCCTTCGTAGCGGCCATCCGGCAGCTTTTTCATGCGCCAAATGCGCTTTTGCTTGCTGCCGTCGCTGTAGACAAAGTCTTCGTCCAAAATCCCGTCATCGCCGTTCCAGCTGCAGTTCATGGTGACGATAAAGCGCTTGGCCACTTTGCCGCTGCGGTCGGTAAAAATACCCCAGCCATCGACGGTGCCGGTGAAGTAGCTTTTCAGGTCAAACACGGGTTTTTCCCGCGCGTAGTCGCTGATTTGTGGCGCGCTGCCGCAAGCGCTGAGGGCGCTTAAGGCGGCGCTGCTGGCCAAAGCAGTCAGTAAAGAGCGGCGGTGCATGGTGGCGTCCTTCAATAGGTGAGTACAGACTGGTTTATACGAAATGTTTGGCTTTAGCGCTTATATAGAGGGCACAAGCTGCTAGTAATTTAAGAGCGCACGGGAGCACGCAATAGGCAATCACCAAGGCCTGCAAGGCCGTAGGTGCCTGCGCACCGGGGCTGTAGCCAAACAGCCCCAGCGCGGGCAGGGCCAGACCAGCGGCCAAGGCCAGGTTGAGCTTGGTGGCAAAGTTCCACCAACCAAAGTAGCTGCCCTCGTTGCTGCCGTGGTCGCCATTGGCTTGGATCAGCCCGGCCAATAGCGCGGGCGGCGCGGCCAGGTCAGCGCCCAACGCTACGCCTGATAAAGCGCACACGGCCATAAAAGGCAGCACATCGCCCTTACCCAGGGTGGCGGCCCACACAAACACCGCTACGGCCAGCAGCATGCCGCCCAGCCAGGTGTTACACAAGCCCCAGCGCGCTATAGCGCGTAGCCACAGCGGAATAGACAAGGCTGCCGCCAGAAAATAGGCCGCTAAAAACGCCCCCTCCAGCTGCTTGGGTGCTTGCAGCAGGTCTTGGATAAAAAACAGCACCAGGGTGGCCGGGATGGCGCTGGCTATGCCGTTCAAAATAAACACCAGCAGCAGCGCCAAGAAACCGGGGCGCGACAGTGGTAGCCACAACGGGGCAAGCGGCAGGTGCTGGGCCGGGCCATACCCGGGCGCGCTGTGGGCGGCGGCTGGTGTAGGCTGCGGCGCGCGCGACCATGCCAGCAACCCGGCCGCCAGCAGCACTGCAAACACGGCGGTGCTGGTGGCCAAGCCGGCCACTACTGGCAATACCGAGGCCAGCAGCACGCCCACCAAACCCAGGCCTTCGCGCCAGCCCACAATGCGGCTGCGTGTCAAAGCATCGCCGCCCAGCCGCGCGCCCCAGCTTTGGTGCGCCACACTCACCATGCTGTAAGCGGTGTACGTTACCAGCAGGGCGACCAGCGCCCACAGCAGCAGCGCGTCACCCCGCACTGGCGGGAAAAACAGCGCTGTGAAACCCAGCGCCAGCAGGGCCGCCGCGACTGCGCACACCTGCAGCACGCGCGCCGCGCTGTGGGCAAAAAACCGGTCGCTCAGGCGGCCCAGCCAGGGGTCTATCACCGCGTCAAACAGGCGTGCGCCCAGCAGCAATGCGCCCAGGGTGGCCAGTGGTACGCCAAAGGCCCGGGCGTAGTGGTTGGGCAAAATTACGTACAAAGGCAGCGCCACAAAAGCCAAAGGCAGGCCCAACAGGCCGTAGCGCAGGCCATCGCGCGCGAACCAGTGGGCGGTGGTGGTCATGGTTTGGTGGTGTCCAGGCCCAGCAGGCCGCGGCGCAGTTGCGGCGCGCTGGTTTTGGGGCTCAGCCAAATGCCAAAAAACAAGCGCGCAAACTCGGGGTCCAAAATCTCGCCCACGGGTTTGCCGTTAAAGCTGAACGAGGCGCCAATGCCCGGCTTGTGCAGGCCTACCAAGCGGTCGCCTTTGGCAATGTCAGGAAAAATCTTGCGCATCTGCGCCAGCCACTGCGCCGCCTGCGCCTCGCTCATGCCGCCAATGCCGCGCATCTCCTGGATCGAGCGTTCCGCGACGGCATCGTTGTCAAAGCTGCGCAGGTAGTTGATCTCCAGCGCAAAGGCGCGCCGGGTGTAGTCTTGCGGGTCAAACGCCAGCTCGGCCCACAGCCGCGCGTCGTACACCTTGAAACCCCACACCTTGAGCTGGGCCACACCCACGCTGCGCGCGTTAGGCAAGGCCGCCAGCTCTGGGGGCTTGGCATCAGCATTTTGCATGGCAAATGCACTGTTAGCCCAATAGAATATAGCACAAGCAGCTATAAAATAAGTAGTAATTCGTTGCTGCATAAGTTACCTCACAGCTTCACCAAGGTGTACTGCACCACGTCAATATTGCGCTCGGCAAAGGCGGCTTCGCAGTAGGCCAGATAAAACTCCCAAATACGGATAAAGCGTTCGTCAAAGCCGTTGGCCAGCACCGCGCTGCGCTGCGCTAAAAAGTCGTCGCGCCAGCGGCGGCAGGTCTCGGCATAGTCTTGGCCAAAGGCAAACTCGTCCACCACCTGCAAGCCCACGGCAGCGGCCTGTTTGCGAAACTCGGCTGGGCACGGCAGGCAGCCACCCGGAAAGATGTACTGCTGGATAAAGTCGGTTGAGCCCACATAGCGCGCAAACAGCGCGTCATCAATCACGATGGACTGAATGCAGGCGCGGCCCCCGGTTTTAAGCAGGCGCGCCACGGTTTGAAAGTAGGTAGGCCAGTATTCACGGCCCACGGCCTCCACCATCTCGATGGAACAGATGGCATCAAAGGGCGCATCAACGATGTCGCGGTAGTCTTGCAGGCGCAGGTCGGCCTGCGCGGCTTTGCCAGACAGAGCCATGCGCTGTTGCGCCCACGCCAGCTGCTCGCTGGACAGCGTGACGCCGGTTACATGGGCTTGAAACTCCAGCACGGCTTTTTCGGCCAGCGCGCCCCAGCCGCAGCCAATCTCCAGCACGCGGTCGCCCGGCTGCACGTTGGCCATGCACAGGGCGCGGCGCACCTTGGCGTGCTGGGCGTGCACCATCGGCTGGGTGGTGTCGCCGTCAAACCAGGCTGACGAATAGTTCATGCTGCCGTCCAACCACAACTGGTAGAAGTGGTTGCCCAGGTCATAGTGGGCGTGGATGTTTTTTTGGCTATTGGTTTTGGTGTTGCGGTTCAGCAGGTGTTTGATGCGGTAGGCAAGGCGCCCCAGCCAGGTGCCATAGATGATGTCTTCCACTTCGCGCCGGTTAGCCACCAACACGCGCAGTAACGCGGTGAGGTTGGGGGTGCTCCAGTCACCGGCAATATAGCTTTCGGCAAAGCCAATGTCGCCTGATTTTAAGGCCGCCGAGCACACCGCCCAGCGGTGGATGCGCAGGCTGCCGCTCAAGGGGTGGTCAGCGTCGGCCCTGCCAAAGCGCTGCACGCTGCCATCGGGCAACTGCACCGAGAGCGTGCCGTGCTGCAATTTTTGCAACAGCTTCAGGCAAGTGCGCGCAGCGGCGGGCGCATCCGGCGGAATGGCTGGGCGCGCGGGCGCGGCGCTGGGCGTGGGGGCAAAGCTGTAGGTGTTGTCGTTCATCGGGTCACCAAAACGGTCGGAGGCTCGGGTTTTTTAAAGAAGGGTACGCGCCGCAGCAGCAGCCGCACGGCTTGCCAGTGGATGCGGCCAATCACCGCCAAAGTCATGGGGCCGTAGCGCCACAAGGCTTTGCGCTGCGACTGGGCAGTCAAGGGCTCCAGCGTGCCGCTGACCGACGTGGTGATGAGGGCGCCCTGCGCGTCGTCGTAGTCAATGCGGGCCACTGTTTTGCCGCGCTGGGCATTGGTCATAAAGCGAAAGCGGTAGCTGCCCTCAACATTGCAAAACGGCGACACATGGAACACTTTGTTAGTGACCAGCTCGGCGCCGTAGGCGGGCCGGTCTAGCAAATACACGTGGCGCTCGCCGAAGGTGTTGTTCACCTCCACCACAATGGCGCGCAGGCTGTTGTCGGCCGCGTGGCAGTACCAAAAGCTCACCGGTTTGAAGGCGTAGCCCAGCACGCGCGGGTAGCAGTGCAGCCATACTTCGCCGCTTGCATCGCCAATGCCCTCGCTGCACAGCAGCGCGTCAATCCAGGCCAGCGCGCCGCCCTGTGCAGGGCTGGTACCGTCGCCGTGGTCGCGGTCGTAAAAACTTACTGCAGCCCGGCGGTTGCGGGCCAGCGCGGCGCAGGGCGTGTGGGCCAAGGTGCGCAGCGGGAGCATTAAAAAATAGGTGGGGTAGGCAAAGGCGTTGCGGGCGGGGCGCAGGCGGGTATGGCGCACTTGGCCAAAGCCAATCAGCGCTTGGGCTGCGGGCAACGCGGCGGCAGAGCGCGCGTTCATGCGGCCATCCTGAAGGTGTCGCGTAAGGGCGCATGCGCAGCGCGCAGCAGCTCGCGGGCCACGGCCAGGCCCGACTTCAAGCCGTCTTCATGAAAGCCATAGCCCGTCCACGCACCACAAAAGTAGGTGTGGTTCACAGCCTGTATGTCACCCAGGCGCTGCTGGGCCGCCATGGCCGCTGCGTCAAACACCGGGTGCGCGTAATCAAATTCGCCCATGATGTGCTGACGCGCAATCGGCTGGATTGGATTCAAACTGACCACCACGGGTTGTTCAAACGGAATGGGTTGCAGCTTGTTGATGAGGTAATGCAAACACACGCCGGACTGCGCTGGCGCGCCCTCGCCGCGGGCGTAGTTCCACGCCGCCCAGGTGCTGCGGTTTTTAGGCAGCACCGACGCGTCGGTGTGCAGCACGGCGCGGTTGGCTTGGGTGCGCAGGGCGCCTAAAACCCCGCGCTCGTCGGGGCTGGCGTCGCGCAGCATGGCCAGCGCCTGCGGGGCGTGGGTGGCAATCACCACTTTGTCAAAACGCTCGGAGCGGTTTTGCGTTACCACGCGCACGCCCTGCGCGTCGCGTTCAATCAACTGCACGGGCGTGTTCAGACGCTTGTCCGCAATGGTCGCGGTGATCTTGTCGACATAGTGGCGCGCGCCACCGGCCACCGTGTACCACTGCGGCCGGTTGGTAACTTGCATCAGGCCGTGGTTATGGCAAAACCGGATCATGGTGGCAACGGGAAACAGCAGCATCTGGTCGGTAGGGCAGCTCCAGATGCAGCCCAGCATGGGCAACAAATACCAGTTGCAAAACGCATCGCCAAAGCGGTGCTGCCGGATAAATGCACCCAAGGGCTGCGCCATCTGCGCCTCATCACCGGCTTGGGCGATGCGGGTGCAGAGTTTGTTAAAGCGCAGCATGTCCCACAGCATGCCTAAAAAGCGGGGGTTGTACAGGTTGCTGCGCTGGGCAAATACGCTTGCCAGGTTGTTGCCACTCCACTCCAGCGCGGCGCCCCGTAGCGCGCCCGGCACTTGCACCGAGAACGACATGTCAGATTTGGCGGTGGCTACGCCCAGTTGCGCAAACAGGGCAATCAGGTTGGGGTAAGTGCGTTCGTTGTAGACCAAAAATCCGGTATCGATGCCGTGCGTCACCTGGCCTTTGGGGGTGGGTAGCGTGATGTCCACCGTGTGGGTGTGGCCGCCAAAATAGCTGCCCGACTCGAACAGCGTGATGTCGGCTAGCCCGGCCAGACTATGGGCCACACTGAGGCCCGCGATACCGCTGCCAACCACAGCCACTTTGAGTGGTACAGGCATAGTGTTCTCAGGTGGAATAAAAAATTACTGCGAAGCGCCCCGAAGCGAAAAAAGGAGGGAGGGAGGAGAAGAAGCGCTTTGGGATTGCGGCCGAGCACGCGGCTCGGAACAGGCTTCGCAGTAAAGAAACGGACAATGAAAACGCAAAAGTGGGAGAAATGGACGACGGCATTGCCCGTGAACGCGCCCGCGCGTCCAATGACGCATGGCGTCGAGGGTGTGTTAACGGCGGGCGAAACAAATTCACGGGGGAAGTCCTAAACTCATTGGTCAGATTATGACTGTTTGGTATAAAAATACAATCCCCCGTAAGTAAAACCCTGTTACAAAGAGGGTAACAACCCTCTACGCGGTGACAATCCGCCCGTGGCCATCGCAACGGCCATGCAGTTTCTGCCACTGGCGTATGCATGATGCCGCTGCAAGGGCATTTTGTCCAGAAGCCAAACAGGCTTTGGTGGCTCGGGCTTAGCCAAAGGTGAGCAGCTCCCTGCTACCAGCGCGCAAAGCTGTCGATGCCGTCACCGCGTGTGACCCAGACGTTGCCAACAGGGTCTTGCACACCACTTGCCTAGATGCGCGTACAGTTGCGTAAAATGAAGCGTACTTTGTAAATCCAAAGTGGTGTTTATTCCCAAGGTCAGACATGCTTTATCCCGAACTATTTAAACAACTCGAATCGGTCCGCTGGGACATGGACAAAGACATTCCCTGGTCAAGCTTTGACGCGACCAGCTTGACCGACGAGCAAGCCCAAACCATCAAAATGAACGCTATTACCGAGTGGAGCGCACTGCCCGCCACCGAAATGTTTTTGCGTGACAACCGCGATGACTCTGACTTTTCAGCCTTTATGTCGATCTGGTTTTTTGAAGAGCAAAAGCACTCACTGGTGCTGATGGAATACCTGCGGCGTTTTCGGCCTGATCTGGTTCCCACGGAAGAAGAGCTGCACGAAGTGCGCTTTGAGTTTGAGGCCGCACCCGCGCTGGAAACCCTGATGCTGCATTTTTGTGGCGAGATTCGCCTGAACCACTGGTACCGCCGCGCCAGCGAATGGCATACCGAGCCCGTGATTAAAAACATCTACACCAAGCTCAGCCAGGACGAGGCGCGCCACGGCGGCGCTTACCTGCGCTACATGAAGCGTGCTATTGGCAATTTTGGTAACGACGCCAAAGCCGCGTTTACCAAAGTAGGCGTGCTGATGGCCAGCGCCCGGCGCACGGCGCAGGCCCTGCACCCTACCAACCTGCATGTCAACAAAGCACTGTTTCCGCGCGACACCATCCAAAGCCGCCTGCCCGACCCGGAGTGGCTGGAGCAATGGCTGGACACGCAGATCAAATTTGACGCGGTGTGGGAGAACAAAGTGGTTGAGCGCATCTTGCACAATATGAGCCTGCTGATGGAGCGCAGCTTTGAGTCGGTACAAGAGCTCAACCGCTACCGCAAAGAGTTGACCAAAGAGATCGCCAAAGACCTGGCCGCCAAGGCCGAGGGCTTGATAGTGCCGGCCGGTCTCAAACCCAGCGCGGCCGCCTGATCGAGCACGGCCTTTGAGCGCGCCCGCCTTTCTCGCCAAAATCGCCACGCGCGCCCAGTCGCCAGCCCGTGTGGCGGCACTGCCCAAACCGGTGGTGTTTACCAATGGCGTGTTTGACGTGCTGCACCGGGGCCACGCCAGCTATTTGGCGGCGGCGCGCGCGCTGGGCGGCTCGCTGGTGGTGGCGCTGAACACCGACGCCTCGTCGCGCCGCCTGGGCAAAGGGCCCGACCGCCCCCTGAACAACGAACAAGACCGCGCCGCGCTGATCGCCGCGCTCGAGTCGGTGTCGCTGGTAACCTGGTTTGATGAAGACACGCCCTACGAGATCATCGACGAACTGCGCCCGGACGTGCTGGTCAAGGGTGGCGACTACGACATGAAACTCTTAAAAGAAGCGCAACTGGTAGAGCGCTACGGCGGCCAGGCGTTTGCGCTGAGTTTTGTCGATGGCTACTCCACCTCGGCGTTGGTGAAGAAAATTCGCGCAAGCGCTTGACCCAGGCTTGCGGCCACCGCTGTGCGCCGCGCCAGCGGCGGCACGCTACGCGGGTTTGGTATCTATAAAGCTTTGGCGCAAGGCCAGTTTGTCGTCCAGCTTGGCCAAGTTGGGGTAGTCGGCGCGCCAGGTAATTTGCGGGAAGCGAAAGTCCAGGTAGCCCAGCACGCAACCCACGGCAATGTCGGCCAGGCTAAAGTGAATGCCTGCGCAAAAGGGCTTGTCGCCCAAGCCTTGGCTGATGGCTTTCAGGCTGGCGGCAATCTTGCCCATCTGGCGGTCAATCCACGCGCTGCTGCGTTGCTCGGCCGAGCGGCCAGGCCAGGTGGCTTCCAGGCGGGCCAGGATGGCGGCGTCCAGTACGCCGTCGGCCAGCGCCTCCCAGGTTTTTACCTCAGCGCGCTCGCGGCCCATGGACGGGATCAGCTTGCCCACGGGCGACAGCGTGTCGATGTATTCCACAATCACGCGCGAATCAAACAACGCCTCGCCGCCTTCCATCACCAAGCAAGGCACTTTGCCCAGCGGGTTGGCCTCGCCAATGGTGGTGGTGGCAGACCACACGTCTTCAGTGACAAACTGAAAATCAAGTTTCTTTTCTGACATCACAATGCGTACCTTGCGTACGTAAGGGCTGGTAACCGCGCCGATCAATTTCATAGTGAGGCTGTTTCTTTAAGGTGGTGCGTAGTGCTTTATTTGATTTTAGGGCATTCGCAGCGTGACTAATTGGTTTTTAGCGATACATAATGCGGCACAATTAATTACAAAAGCATTATTTTCGACCTACTTGAGGAAGACAACGCATGACCAGCACGCCCCCAGCGCAACCCGTAGTCCCCTTGCAGCAGGGCAACAGCCCCTTGAGTTCGCCCCAGCCGCTGACGACGATAGATTCCTATCCGCTCACCTTCAGCGCCACCGGCTCAGAATACTTTCGTATTTGGATCGTGAATTTGCTGCTGATTCTGGTGACGGTGGGCATCTACCTCCCGTGGGCCAAGGTGCGCAAACTCAAGTATTTTTACAGCAACACCCGCATTGACGACCACCCGCTGGATTTTCACGGCGAACCCAAAAAAATGCTGCGAGGCACGGCCATCGTAGGCATGTTCTTCATGGTCTATTCGCAGGCGGCGCGTATGGCGCCGGTAGCGGGTGCGGTAGCGCTGGTCGCCCTGCTGGCGATTTGGCCGCTGTTGTTCCGCGCTGGCATGAAGTTTCGCCTGGCCAACACCAGCTGGCGCGGCATGCGTTTTCGCTTCGCCGAAACCGGTTTGCTGGAGCCCTACATTTGCCTGGTGCCGCCGATTGCCTTGCTGCTGATTCCCAGTGTGGTGATGGGCTTTGGCGGCGGGACGACCTCTAGCAGCGGGGGCAGGGTAGCCTCGAGCGACATAGGTCTAGCAGTGGCGTCGGCCGTCGGTGTGGGCTTCCTGGCCTTGATCGCCTTGCTGCCCTACTTCTTCTGGCGCATCAAGCGCTACCAGCATAACCATTACGCCTGGGGGCCGCTGCAAAGCGAATACCGCAGCGGCGTGGCCGCCACATACAAAGTGTTTGGCCTGACCGTGCTGATGGCGCTGCTGTTATCCGCGCTACTCGGTGTCACGCTGCCAGCGTTGATGTACGGAGTCTTTTCCGGAGGCACGAAACCACCAACTTCAGCCATGGCGTATGCGTTAATGAGCATTTTGCCGATATTGGTATATTTCATCAGCATCAACATCGCACCGAGAGCATACTTCACTGCCCGCATGCAAAACCTGTTGTGGTCGCGCACCGGCAACCGCTACTTTCGCTTTAAAAGCGATTTGCGGGCACGCCAATTCATGGGCCTGCAGTTTAAAAACTACTTTCTCATTCTGCTAACGCTCGGCCTGTACTGGCCCTTTGCCGTGGTGGCCACCAAGCGCATGCAGGTAGAGGCCATGGCCCTGAAAGCGCGGGTCGATTTAGACGCCCTGACCGATGCAGCGCGCAAGCGCGAGAACGATGCCGCTGGGGATATGGCGGCCGACCTGTTTGGCCTGGACATTGGGATGTAAACGGTGAGCGCCGAACACCAACAATTGCGTGGGACAGCCATTGCGTTGCGCTATTTTGATGGCCGTAGTTCCAAGGCGCAACCTGTAACGCTATCTATTTCAGAGCTAATTGTGCTATTAAACAATGGGCTGGACGGTGTTTTGTTGCATCAAATACCGCTCAAAGGCATGCGCTGGCCCGAGCGCACACGCCATGGCGCCCGCATCATAGAGCTGCCCGATGGCGGGCAACTGCATGCCGACGACGCTGCTGCCTACGACGCTTGGGCGGCGGCCAACCTGCCGCGCAGCGAGAGCTGGGTGGTGCGCGCGCAGCAAAGCTGGCGCGGCGTGCTGGCCGCACTGGCGCTGCTGCTGGGTGTGCTGGCTGCAGCCTACCAATGGGGCTTGCCCGTGGCGGCGCGCAGCATCGCCGCGCTGGTGCCACTGTCGGTAGACGAGGCGCTGGGCCGCAACGCCTTGGCGCAGATCGATGGCCGCTGGATGCAGCCCAGCCAGTTGCCTGCGGAGGTACAACAGCGGTTGCGCGCGCGCTTTGCCCACAGCATGCAGGCCACCTATCCTGCGGCGATGCCGGCCTACCAACTGGTGTTTCGCCAGTCCAAAATTGGCCCTAATGCCTTTGCCCTGCCCGGTGGCACCATGGTGATGACCGATGAGCTGGTCAAGCTGGTCAACGACGACGAGGTGGTGATGGGCGTGCTGGGCCACGAGATAGGCCACGTTACCCTGCGCCACGGCATGCGCCAGCTGGTGCAGTTAGGGGTGTTACAGGGCGTGATGTCGATTGCCTTTGGCGACTACGGCAGCTTGATTACCACCGCGCCCTTGCTGTTGGGCGGGGCCGCCTACAGCCGCGACGCCGAGCGCGAGGCAGACGCGCATTCCATCCGCTTTATGCAGGCCAGCAACATCTCGCCCTTGGTGATGGTGAAGTTTTTTCAGGCCATGCAGGCGGAGCAAAAAAACAAGGACAAATCCAGCCCGCTGGGCATCTCTATCATTTCGTCACATCCCGCCGACGAAGAGCGCATGGTCAAGTTCCGCGCAGCCTCTAAAATGCTGCCATGACACTGAACGCCCACCAAGCCATTGCATTGGCACTGGACACCTTAGACATTGAAGCGACGGCCATTGCGGGCCTGCGTACACGCCTGGCAAGCCACGGCCAGCCTGCATTTACCAAGGCGGTAGAACTCATCTTGGCCACGCGCGGGCGCGTGGTGGTGATGGGCATGGGCAAAAGCGGCCATATCGGGCGCAAAATTGCCGCCACCCTGGCCTCTACCGGCACGGCGGCCATGTTTGTGCACCCGGCCGAGGCCAGCCACGGTGATCTGGGCATGGTGCAGGCCGGCGATGTGGTGCTGGCGATTTCCAACAGCGGCGACAGCGACGAGCTGGCCGCGATCCTGCCGGCACTGCGCCGCCTGGGCACCACGCTGGTGGCGATGACGGGCAAGCCCGAAGCATCGATGCTGGCGCGCCACGCCGATTGGGTGATCAGCAGCGCGGTCGAGCAAGAGGCCTGCCCGCTGAACCTGGCGCCCACTGCCAGCACCACCGCGCAGATGGCGCTGGGCGACGCGCTGGCGGTGGCGCTGCTGGATGCGCGCGGCTTCAAAGAGGACGACTTCGCCC
>JAYUHM010000261.1:0-20756 GCA_043766985.1 Polaromonas sp. | reverse complement strand
TTTCCCACGGGATGTTCCACCCACTTCGACGGGTTGCCCATCCGCATCCACATGCTTTTCGCGGCTTCAAGCTCAAAGATGACGGTCATGCCGCCGGTTGAAGCGCGACCAATCAGGACGGTTTTTTGAGTAGCGTCCTCGGCTGCCGTGAGGACTTTCACGATGGGCGCGGGAGTCTGGGCAAAAACAGGAGCGGCACTGACAGCCACCACGAGCAGCATCGTTTGAAGTTTTGCGGTCATGCGGCACCCAAGGGTACCGACTGGGCGGTGATCCAGCAGACCCAGGTGCTGGCCGCGAATAAGCGCCGCCGCAACGGGAGTGAATCGAGAATGGGTCATGACAGACTCCTTGTTGGATTAAAAAAACCTTGCGAACTGTAAGCGGGCCTCACTCACTTGTTACCTCGCGTAAAGATCCACACCACCAGTGCGATAACCACAACGCAAAGCAGAACCAGCGTCCACATTCCGCCGTAGCCCCACATCCAGCCGCCGCTCCCCATGCCGCCATCCATCATGTTTCCGCTTTGCGCCAACGCGGCATTGGATGCGAACAGGGATGCCGTACCAACAGGCGTTGCAGACAAAATTTTCATGGAATTTCTCCTAACTTCATTAGCACCCAACGAACTCTTGCAAGCCGTTGGTGAACTTCTTGGGTGGCAGCGGCCACTTCCGTGTCGCTGGTAAGTTTCAAAATCGCCACCGGTCTCATGGTCAACTTTGATTCTTCACAGAATCGTATGCCTGCTGTGTATCGCCTGTCTGTGCGCAGCCGCACACAGCAGGCACCGTGCGTTACCGCACAGACCAAACTGGCGGTCGCCTGTATCTTGGTGGCCGCAACCTATCCAAGCCAACGTGCATGAACGCCGCCTTGCCATCCTCCAGCCTCACGGCACCACATCGTGCACCCATCAGCGCCGTCGACGCGCTCAACCGTGCCTGCTTTTGCTTCAGTCTGGACCAGGACGCGCTGGCTCGGGCGCTTGATTCGGAACTAGGTCAACCAGGCCTGTCGGTGATGGTTCGTGAGCGATGTCCTTACCTGTTCGCAGCGCAACCCGTGTTCGTCGCGGCAACGCAGTTGCAGCGTATGGCGCAGGTGATGCGGGCGGTTGAGGCGGTCGTGGCCTTGCCTGCTTATCAAGAGCAAGTGCTTGCCACAGCGCCCGCCATCGCCATGCTGGGCCATGGCGGCCCAAAGGGGGCTTTCTTTGGCTATGATTTTCACCTTAATCAAGGCCAGCTGGGCCTGATTGAAGTCAACACCAACGCGGGTGGTGCCATGCTCAACGCGGTACTGGCGCGGGCCCAGCGGGCCTGTTGCGCGGCGATGGAGGCGATGGAGCCAACTTTGGCAAGCGTGAAGGCGTTCGAGCAACGCATCATTGATATGTTCCACCAGGAATGGCGTCTGGCGGGCCGCACCCGACCGCTGGCGAGCATCGCCATCCTCGATGAGGCACCCGAGACCCAGTACCTTTACCCTGAGTTCCTACTCTTCCAGCAGCTATTTGAACGGCATGGGCTGCGCGCCGTCATCGCCAGCCCCACATCACTCGAATTTCGCAATGGTGTGCTGTGGCATGGTGATGTGGCTATTGACCTGGTCTATAACCGGCTGACCGACTTCTACCTGGAGCAAGCCACAAGCGCAGCTTTGCGTGAAGCCTACGTGCAGCACAGTGTCGTGTTGACGCCGCATCCACGCGCCCATGCGCTGTATGCTGACAAGCGCCGCCTGGCGCTGTTCAGCGACGCAGCCCAGCTCAAGGCGCTGGGCGTACCGCCGGCCACGCAGCAAGTTTTGCTGGAGCATGTGCCGCATACCGAAGTAGTGGGTGCCGCTGACGAACAGCGGCTATGGAGCGCGCGCCGCAGCCTGTTCTTTAAACCCGTGGCCGGCTTTGGCAGCCGCGCCGCCTACCGGGGCGACAAGCTGACTACGCGGGTCTGGCAGGAAATATTGGCCGGTGACTATGTGGCCCAGGCCATCGTTACACCCGGTGAACGCCAAGTTGATGAACACGACGCAGCCAAGACGCTCAAGTTCGACCTGCGGGCGTATGCCTATGACGGTGCGGTGCAATGGGTGGCGGCGCGGATGTACCAGGGGCAAACCACCAATTTCCGCACACCGGGCGGTGGTTTTGCGCCGGTGTACAGCACGGCCGATGCCTCCGGCCGCACCTGCCACCTCCCGGGCGACGACTGCCCGCAGGACGCTGGGCATGCCTCCTACGTATTCTTGCTCGATGATAGTAGTGGCGTGCACCCTGTGCCACATGCCCTGTATGTGGCACTGGCGCGCGGCCAGGCATTGGCGCCCCTGTTGGCTGGCCAGACGCTGCGCCTGGCAGACTGGTATGTGCGCCTGAAAGCGGGCGCGCCAGACACCGTGGTCAATGAGACCTACACCCTGGTTCGCTTCGACGCGCAGGGACGGGTTGATTGGCCCGGCACACCCGTGGTAGCTGAAACCGCTGGCTGGCCCAGCATCGCAGAACGGGCTCAAATGCGTGCGCAGCTGTTGGCGCCAGCGTTGCCGTAACACGCTATGTGCGGAATATGCGGTGAATTGAGATTTGACGGTGCATCGCCAGACATGCAGGCCATCAAACGCATGTCCGAAAAAATGGCGCGCCGCGGGCCAGACCATGCTGGCACATTCACCGACGGCCCGCTGGCTTTCGGCCATCGGCGCTTGGCGATCATTGACCTGTCCGCCAGTGCCGACCAGCCTATGGTGGATGCCGCGCTGCAATTGGCCCTGGTGTTCAACGGCACGATCTACAACTACCGGGAACTTCGCGTAGAACTGATCGCCATGGGCTATGCCTTCTTCTCTGAGGGTGACAGCGAAGTCATTCTGAAGGCCTACCACGCCTGGGGCGAGGCCTGTGTGCCGCGCTTCTACGGCATGTTTGCATTTGCCATTTGGGATATGGGCCGGGCCAGTCTGTTCCTTGCGCGGGACCGCTTTGGCATCAAGCCGCTGTATGTGGCGCAGGACGGCGCGCGGCTGCGCTTTGCGTCAAGCCTGCAGGCTCTGCTGGCGGGCGGTGGCATTGACACGCGGCTGGATGCAGTCGCGCTGCACCACCACTTTACGCTGCACACCGTGGTGCCCGCGCCGCGCACCATTATTAGCGGGGTGCGCAAGTTGCCGCCGGCCACGACGATGCAGGTGGGTGCCGACGGGCAGGCCACGCAGCAGGTGTACTGGACGCTGACGGCGACTCGCCCCGCCCACGCCCTGTCCGAGGCAGACTGGCTGGCCAAGACGCGGCAGGTGCTGGCGCGCGCGGTTGAACGCCACCGCCTGGCCGCTGATGTACCCGTGGGCGTGCTGCTGTCCGGCGGGCTGGACTCAAGCCTGCTGGTCGGATTACTGGCTGATCATGTGGACGATCTTCTGACCTTCTCCATCGGATTCGAAGACGTGAAGGGAGCCGAGGGCAGCAGCGTGGGATTAGAGAAGGCCGACGAGTTCGAATATTCAGACCTGATCGCGCAGCATTTCAAGACCCGCCACCACAAGCATCTCATTCCCAACAGCGAGGTGCTCGCAAGGCTGCCCGAGGCCGTGGCCGCCATGGCCGAACCTATGATGAGCCACGACGTGATTGCGTTTTATCTGCTCAGCGAGCGGGTGTCGAAGGAAGTGAAGGTGGTGCTGGCAGGGCAGGGCGCAGACGAGGTCTTCGGCGGCTATTTCTGGTATCCGTTGATGGACGCCGAAACTGGCCCCGCCGTCGAGCGGTTCAGCCGACACTACTTCGACCGCGACCATGCCGAGTACCTTGAGATGATCGCGCCTGCCTGGCAGGTGCCCGACGTAACTACCGAGCTGGTCGCGCGCGAACTTGGCTTGCCGCAGGCCGACACCTTCCTGGACGAAGTGTGGCGCTTTGATGTGACCACCTTGATCGTGGACGACCCGGTCAAGCGCGTGGACAACATGCCCATGGCCTGGGGGCTGGAAGTGCGCGTGCCGTTTCTCGACCATGAACTGGTCGAACTCGCCGCCAGCATGCCACCCGCGCTCAAGCTCAAGGAAGGGGGGAAGTATCCGCTGAAAGCCATCTCGCGCGGCCTGATTCCCGATGCGGTGATTGACCGGCCCAAGGGCTACTTCCCGGTGCCAGCGCTGAAGCACGTGCGCGGCCCGTTTCTCGAACTGATGCGCAATATCCTGCAATCAGACGCGTGCATGCGGCGCGGGCTTTACCAGCGTGCCTACGTTGACAAACTTCTGGCTAACCCGGAGGGCTATTTCACACGCATTCAGGGAAGCAAGCTGTGGCATCTGGCGCTTTTGGAATGGTGGATGCAAGTCCATGTGGACGGCGCGTCTGCCCTGGCGACTGAGCAGGCCGAGCCGGTAAATCGGACTTGTAACGGCACAGCTGGCGTGCTAACGCCCGCCGCACCGTCTGCGCAAGCGATCCCTGTGGCGGACAAAGCAAGTGCCTGACGCACGCGGGCCATCAAAGCCCCGCTGAAATGGCCTTGTCTACAATGGCTTGCGCCTCCTGCATGATGTGCTCCAGGTGCCTGATGCCATCGAAGCTCTCGGCATAGATTTTGTAGATGTTCTCGGTGCCGGAAGGCCGGGCTGCAAACCAGCCATTGGCGGTGATGACCTTGATGCCGCCGACCGGCTCGCCGTTTCCGGGTGCCCTGCTGAGGACGCTCTCTATTTTTTCACCCGCGAGTTCAGTGGATCCGATTTGTTCCGGTGAAAGCGCAGCCAACAGCCGCTTTTGTTGTGGGGTGGCAGGCGCTTCTGTCCTATCGGCCACCGGATTGCCAAATTCGTTCGCCAAGTGGACATACAGCTCACCTGGGTCGTGGCCCGTACGCGCAGTGATCTCTGCAGCCAGCAGCGCCGCGCTGATGCCGTCTTTGTCGGTGGTCCACACTGACCCATCGCGGCGCAGGAATGCGGCACCCGCGCTTTCCTCGCAGCAAAACCCGAGAGAGCCGTCCCCCAGACCCGCAGCAAACCACTTGAAGCCGACCGGTGTTTCGTAAAGCGGGTGGCCAAGTCGCGCCGCCAGCCGGTCGATCAGCCGGGTGCTGACCATGGTTTTTCCAATGCCGGCCCGCGGGCCCCATTCAGGGCGGTGTGAAAACAGGTAGTCGATAGCAACCGCCAGATAGTGGTTCGGGGCCAGCAGGCCAGCGCTTTTGGTAACGATGCCGTGCCGGTCGTGGTCGGTGTCGCAACCGAAGGCGATGTCGAAGTGATCCTTCATGCCGACCAGTCCGCGCATCGCGTACGTGGACGATGGATCCATCCGAATCTGGCCATCCCAGTCCAAGGGCATGAAGCTGAACGTTGGATCCACCACGTCGTTCACCACCGACATGTTCAGGCCATATGCATCTGCGATGACATTCCAGTAGTGAACACCCGCACCACCCAGTGGATCGACACCGATGCGAATGTTCGAGCTGCGGATCACATCCATGTCGATCACGGTGTGGAGATCAGCCACAAACGCGCCCATGAAATCATGGCGATGTGTGGTTGCCGCCGCTAGTGCCTGGGCTTGCGGCATCCGCAGCACGCCTGCGAGTTGCGCCTCCAAAAAACGGTTAGCCGCCGCTTCGATCCACCGGGTGGCATCCCCACCAGCCGGGCCGCCATGGGGTGGGTTGTACTTGAAGCCACCATCGCGCGGCGGATTGTGCGACGGCGTCACCACAATGCCATCGGCCAAGCCGCTACTGCGGTGGCGGTTGTAGGCCAGAATCGCATGCGAAATCGCCGGGGTGGGCGTGAATTCGTCGTTAGTCGCCAGCATCACATCCACGCCGTTGGCTGCCAGCACTTCGAGCGCGCTGGCGCAAGCGGGGAGTGATAGTGCATGGGTGTCTATGCCCAGGAACAGTGGCCCGCCAATGCCCTTGGCTTTGCGGTAGTGGCAAATCGCCTGCGTGATGGCTAGCACGTGCCATTCGTTGAAAGAGCAGTCGAACGCAGAGCCGCGATGACCCGAGGTGCCGAACACCACACGCTGCGACATGACCGTCGCGTCGGGCACCTGCAAATAGTATGCGGTGACGAGTTTGTCTACGTCAACCAGCACTGACGGCGGTGCCGTTTGGCCGGCGAGAGGGTTGATGCGGGTGGCCACGCGTGCCTCAAGAGGCGAACGGCAGCAGATAAAGCGCCTTGTCGTAGCCCAGGCTCATACCAACCCCACCGCTGCTGCAGGCGAAGTCTTTTCGCTGATCCTTGCCATCAGGGCGCTCCATGACTTGGCGAACGCCTGCACCCCATCGCCTTGCAGTCGTGCGGCCAGCGCCTCGTCGTCCACACCCTCGCGCCTGAATTCTTCCAGCACGGCTTCGCTGTAGCCGCCATCATTGGACAAGGCCGCACCCACCTCGCCGTGGTCTGCAAACGCCAGTAGGGTCTTCTCGGGAATGGTGTTGATCGTGTCCGGTGCGATAAGGGCCTGGACATAGAGCGTGTCGGGGGCTGCCGCATCTTTTGTGCCCGTGCTGGCCCACAGCAGCCGTTGGGGTGTTGCGCCAGCCTGCGCCAATTTTTTCCAGCGAGCGGACGCAAGCATATTGCGGTAGGCCCGGTAGGTTCGCATCGCCATGGCAATGCCCAGCCGGTTATGAAATGGGGGCGAAATCTCGTCCTTCACACTGGTGTCCCAGCGGCTGACGAACATCGACGCTACCGATTCCACGCGGGGGTTGAGCCCAGCAGCGACCCGCCGCTCGATGCCCCGCAGATACGCCTCGGCAGCGGCCATATAGTGTTCCCGCGAGAACAGCAAAGTCACATTGATGGGAACGCCTTTGAAGATGGATTGCTCGATGGCTGCAATGCCTTCAGGGGTACCAGGAATTTTGATGAAGAGGTTAGGGATCGCCGCCTGCGCCTGCAGTTGCAGGGCGGCTTTGACAGTGCCCGCCGTGTCTTTGGCGAGCAGTGGCGAGACTTCGAGCGAAACCCAACCGTCAGAACCTGCACTTTTGTCAAAGATCGGCCTGAACAGATCGGCGGCCTGCGTCAGGTCTTGCAGCGCCACGGCGAAGAAGATGCCTTCCAATGTCAAACCTTGGCCGGCCAGCGTTTGGATGGCCTCGTCGTAGACGCTGCTTTTGCTGATCGCCTGCTCAAAAATGGTCGGGTTAGACGTCAGCCCGGTCACCGACAGCTCGGCGATGTAGCGCGTCAGTGTCCCACTGGTCAAAAGCTCCCGCGTGATGTTGTCCAGCCAAATCCGTTGCCCAAGATGATGGAGTTTTTGGGTGGTGTGGTTCATCGCGTCTCCTTTAGCGCCAGGAAGTTGGGAATGTCCACATCTAGCAGGTCACCAATACGCTCCAGGCTGAGATCGGCTGGTGGGTAGGCAGCAACCACGGTAGGGTCGAGTGCATAGTGGCCTTGCCGCGGGAACACGGTGGTCAGTCTATGGGCCATGACGCTTTTCATCGCGGCAAGCACCCTCAGTTTGTCGTCCACCATCACATAGTGCTGCGCCGGGTAATGGCGTTGCACTGCGTCAAGCTTGTGCTCCTTGTGGATATAGATCAGCACGCGCCCCGCAACGGCATCCCACAGGCCCGAGCGCTGCACCTTGCGGGGCTGAAAAACCACGTCGCCGTCCGAGAGAATCACGGTACGGCCCAAGGCGTTCAGGCGCGCTATCACCTCCAGCGCGCCGCTGTAGAGGCGGCTGGCGAACGGGTAGTCAATAAGATAGCTTGACATCTGCAGCAGGCGTGAGCCGTCATCGTCCCCGTGTGCGTGCCCGTGCCCGGGGCCCAAGCGGTAACGCTGCAGCGCGCCCAGATAGTCGGCATATCCAAGTTCCTCGCGCAAAGCCTCGAAGTGCGCCCAATAATGGCTCGCACAGACGGTGCCAAATTCCTGCTCAAGGTGGGCCCGCAGGTCTGCGATGACCTGGTCGTTGTCGAGCAGGGTATTGTCTACATCGAGCAAAAATACCGTGTCTTGCAGCGCAGTCATGGCGCGGGCTTCTCGTTGTGGCCACCAAACTCGTGGCGCATCGCCGACAGAACCCGATTGGCAAAGTCAGCATTGCCGCGCGATGAAAAACGGTCAAACAGCGCTGCGCTGAGCACATGCGCCGGAACGCCCTCGTCGATGGCGGCCTGCACAGTCCAGCGGCCCTCGCCTGAGTCCGAGACATGCCCGCCATAGGCCGCAAGCTCGGGGTCTTTTTGCAAAGCTTGTGCGCTCAAATCAAGCAACCAGGAGCCGATGACGCTGCCGCGCCGCCACACTTCCGCAATCTCGGGCAGATCCATATCGAACTGGTAAAACTCGGGATGGCTCAGTGGTGTGGTTTCGGCATCGTGCTCGACGTTTTGCTTGCCCACGTTGGCATTGCGAAGGATGTTAAACCCTTCTGCATACGCCGCCATCACGCCATATTCGATGCCGTTATGCACCATCTTGACAAAGTGACCCGCCCCACACGGGCCGCAGTGCAGGAACCCCAGCTCCGCGCTGCCCTTGTCAAGCGCACGGCCCGGAGTGCGGGGGGCCGCCGTGATTCCAGGGGCCAGAGACACAAAGATCGGACGCACATGCGCGACGATATCGGACTCGCCACCCACCATCAGGCAGTAGCCGCGGTCAAGCCCTTTCACTCCCCCACTGGTGCCCACGTCCAGGTAGTGAATGCCAGCGGCTTGCAGTTCACTGCCACGGCGGATGTCGTCCCGGTAGTATGAATTGCCGCCATCCACAACGATGTCGCCTTGGTCCAGCAGGGGCACCAGATCGCCCAAAACCTGATCGACCGCCGCGGCTGGCACCATGAGCCAGACCAGGCGTGGCTGGGTAAGGCGCGACACCATGTCTTTCAACGTTGCTGCACCGATGGCACCGTCTTTTTGCAGGGCCGCTATGGCGGCAGGCTGCCTGCCGTATACGATGCATTCGTGCCCTTTGGCAAGCAGGCGGCGCACCATGTTGCCGCCCATCCGGCCCAAGCCTATCATTGCAATTTGCATACTAGTTCTCCTTTTCCGTTTGCATATCTGCTGCCGCGCTGGTGCTCTTTGCAGCCAAGGCGAAGGTGTGGAGGGCAATTTGCGCGTCCTCCTGCGAGGCGATCACGCGCACCGCGCAGCGTGAAAAAGCCGCGTTGACAGGGTTGTCGGCCGACTGGTTGCGACCCTCGTCGAGGCTGACGCCAATCCAGGATAAATGGCTGCAAATGGCGCCGCGCACCTGCGCATCGTTTTCTCCAATGCCGCCGGTAAATACCAGCAGGTCTACGCCATCCAGCGCGGCGATCATGGCGGCTATCTGTTTGCCCACCGAGTAGCAAAACATCTGGATGGCAAGCCGTGCAGCTGGGTTGGACGAAGCGCTCTTGTGCAACTGCTGCATGTCACTGCTGATGCCTGAAACCCCCAGCAAGCCAGAGCGGTGATCGATCAAATCCGCCAGCCTAGCGGCATCCAACTTTTTTTCACGCAGGAGGTAGAGCAGGACTCCCGGGTCAAGATCGCCCGTGCGCGTGCCCATCATCACCCCGCCGGTGGGCGTCAGGCCCATGCTGGTGTCGATCGATTGGCCTTTTTTGAGCGCAGTCACGCTCGCGCCATGTCCGAGATGGGCGATGACCATGCGGTGGGGAACATCAGGCCCGAGGTGATGCAGGATCGACTCGATAGACAGGCCGTGAAACCCGTACCGCTGGATACCCTCCTGTTGCCATTGCCGGGGAATGGGCAGTACGCGTGCCACGTCGGGCAGGCTGGCGTGAATGCTGGTGTCGAAACACGCCACCTGCGGCAGGCCGGGAAACTGCTGCTGCGCAAACTGAATGAACGACAGCGCTGCTGGCATATGCAGGGGCGCGAAACCAACCGCCGCTTCAAGCTGCTGCACCACCGTGGCGTCAATCAGGCAGTGCTGGCGCAGCGCCGGGCCGCCATGCACCAGGCGGTGCCCTATGGCGGTGGGTGCAGGCACTTTGGACTGGGCCAGAAGTTGTGCAACTCCGGCAAGGGCCTCTGCCGGGCTGGGCGCAGGAATGGTGTTTGCGACCAATTCTTCGGCATGGGATGCCTGCATTCGGTACACACCGAATTTGAATGACGAGGAGCCGCTGTTCAGCGCCAGCACAATCATGATACCGGTCCTTCCCAACACCAGTCTTTCACCTCGGGCATGTCGTCCCCATGCTCGCAGATGTAGAGTTTGTGGCGCTCCATGGTGGTCCAATAACGCGCGGTTTCTGCTTCGACCAGGTGCCGATAGCGGGGAATTCTTTGGATGGCATCGAGCGCCAACTGGTAGCGGTCCAGGTTGTTTAACACCACCATGTCAAATGCGGTGGTGGTGGTGCCTTCCTCTTTGTAGCCGCGCACGTGGATGTTGGCGTGGTTATGGCGGCGGTAGGTGAGCTTGTGAACCATGGCCGGGTAACCATGAAAGGCAAAGATCACCGGTTTGTCTGTGGTAAACAGCGCATCGAACGCATGATCTTGCAGGCCATGCGGATGCTCTGATGCAGGCTGCAGCACCATCAGGTCCACCACGTTGACGAAACGGATGCGGATGTCTGGCACATAACGGCGCAGCAGCGTCACCGCCGCCAAGGCCTCTAGGGTGGGCACGTCGCCCGCGCAGGCCATGACGACGTCCGGCGCGTCAGTGCCCGTGATGCCCGTGGTGCCAGCGTTGCCCGCCCAGTGCCATATGCCCGCTCCCGCCGTGCAGTGGCGCACCGCTGCATCCATGTCCAGCCACTGCGCCTGGGGCTGCTTGCCAGCGATGATCAGGTTGACGTAGTTGCGGCTGTGCAGGCAATGGGCGGTGACCGACAGCAGGCAGTTGGCATCGGGCGGCAGGTAGATGCGCACCACATCTGATTTCTTGTTGGCCACATGGTCGATAAAGCCTGGGTCTTGGTGCGAAAAGCCGTTGTGGTCTTGCCGCCAGACATGCGAGGTGAGAAGGTAGTTCAGCGACGCTATGGGTTTGCGCCAGGGAATCTGCTGGCTGACCTTGAGCCATTTGGCGTGCTGGTTGAGCATCGAATCGATAATGTGGATAAAGGCCTCATAACAGGAGAACAGGCCGTGCCGCCCGGTCAGCAGGTAGCCTTCAAGCCAGCCCTCGCACAGGTGCTCGCTCAGCACCTCCATCACCCGGCCCCGGGTGCTGAGGTTGACGTCCACGTCTTGCACATCGGCCATCCAGGCCTTGCCGCTGACTTCGTAGATGGCGTCCAGGCGGTTTGACGCGGTCTCGTCTGGGCCAAAGATGCGGAAGTTGTTGTTGGCCAGGTTCAGCTTCATCACGTCGCGCAAAAAACCGCCCATCACCCGGGTTGCCTCGGCGTTGACACTGCCCGGCGTGGGCACCGCCACCGCATAAGCACGAAAATCGGGCATGGACAAAGCCTGCAGCAAGCCGCCGCCGTTGGCATGCGGGTTGCAGCCCATGCGATGGTGGCCAGTGGGGGCGAGTGCTGCCAACTCGTCAAGTAACGTGCCCTGCGCATCGAACAGTTCCTGCGGACGGTAGCTTTTGAGCCAATCTTCGAGTTGCTGCAAATGCTTTGGCGTTGTGACATTTGCAATCGGCACTTGGTGTGCGCGCCAGGTGCCTTCCACCGGCTTGCCATCAACCGACTTCGGGCCGGTCCAGCCCTTCGGGGTTCGCAGGACAATCATCGGCCAGCGTGGCCGCTGGTTGTTTCCATTGCCAATTCTCTCTGTCTCGGCAGACCGCGCCTCCCCCTGAATCTGTTGAATTCGGGCCAAAACCACGTCCAGGGTGCCTGCCAGACTTTGGTGCACCGGCATCGGGTCGTCACCTTCCACAAAAAAGGGTTCATGGCCGTAGCCGCGCAGCAAATCGGTCAGTTCATCCCGGCTGATGCGCGCCAGCACGGTGGGGTTGGCGATTTTGAAGCCGTTGAGGTGGAGAATGGGCAGCACGGCCCCATCGCATGCCGGGTTCAAGAATTTGTTGGAATGCCAGCTGGCGGCCAGGGCGCCCGTCTCTGCCTCGCCGTCACCAACCACGCAGGCCACGATCAAGCTCGGGTTGTCAAACGCAGCGCCGTAGGCATGCGCCAGCGAATAGCCCAGCTCGCCGCCCTCGTGAATCGAGCCCGGTATTTCGGGCGAGACGTGGCTGGAAATGCCGCCAGGCCAGGAGAACTGGCGAAACAGCCGCTGCAAGCCGTAGCGGTTGCGCTCAATGGCCGGGTAATGCTCGGTGTACGAGCCTTCCAGATACGCGTTGGCCACGATGCCGGGCCCGCCGTGGCCAGGCCCTATCACGTACATCATGTTCAAACTGTGCTGCTTGATAAGCCGGTTCAAGTGCACGTAAATGAGGTTCAAGCCCGGTGTCGTGCCCCAATGGCCCAGCAAACGCGGCTTGACGTGGGCTAGCGTGAGTGGCACCTCCAGCAGGGCGTTGTCTCGCAGGTAAATTTGCCCTACCGACAGGTAGTTGGCGGCGCGCCAGTAGGCGTGCATTCTTTGTAGCATCTCGGCTGAAAGGGAATCATGCATGGGGGTCCTTGCGGTGGGTTGCGACGGCGTCACGCGGCAACCCATTTGTACCCAAACAGAGCGCAGCGCGTCTGTACGGTGTCGCACACACCAATGATTGCACTTCACCCCATGCCCGCGCACAGGCGCTTGTTCGCACCCTGTTACAGCGTTAACTGGATGCTGGTAATTTAGGTGGCATTTCGGGTTCTAGCCCTTTAAAATATCGCGGGAGCAGCTACGAATTATGTAGCTAAAATGAATTGCTTAAGCGCTTGGGCCTTAGCTTGGGAGCAGGTTTTTTAACCGCAGGCGTGGCGGCGGGCGCTTTCTTAGGGGCAGCTGATTTTTTCGCACTTACTTTTTTTACCGCTGTGCTCGCTAATGGAGGTCGAATCTGGGTAGCCGGTGTAGTGCCAGCTTTGGGCGCGGTTTTAGCGCCCGCCTTGACCGGCTTGGTTTCGGGTAGGGGTGCGGCCGCTGGTTCGTCCATCTCCAAACCAAACACGTCGGCCAACGCCGAATCGTCGAGCATTTTGCTGCTGGTGGTCCGTTTACCTTGAGCGGGCAGGCCGCTGCCAGCTTGGGCCACCAGGTCTTTGGCCTCTACCTGGCGCAGGGTAAACAGCAGCTCGGGTTTATGGTCGAGCCGCGCGCCTACGCCGTACATGACGGCGGCAATATGTTTGCACATGCTGGCAGAGTCGGGGCAGTCGCAGGTAAAGCGGATTTCTTTGGGTGAGGGGAACAGGCCCGTAAGTGGCTTGCAGATGCGCTCCATGACGGGCTTGGCCAGTTTGCCTTGCAGAAGGTCTACCAGAGTGTCGATGGAGCTTGCGCAGTCTGTGCAAATCGCTTGCCACTGTGCTGCGGGCACTTGGGCGATGCTGACATCCACGCTGTACAGGCTGCTGCCCATCACCAGCGCCTGCACGGCGTTGGCTTTGATTTGCAGGTCGATCACCGAGCCGTTGCGCACATACCTGGCGCCGCGCGGCAGGCGGTTGTCATAGTCGCTGTAGGCCTGCAGGTTGTCGCACCAGGCTTTGCCCCAAAAGGTTTTGGCGATTGCGCCTTTGTACGGCGCGATGGAGGTGTAGTTGGCACCGGCCTTTTTGGCTTTTGCGATAACTGTTTCGGCCTTGGCGCGACGCTCGGCCACAGACACATAGGGCGGGTAGCCGCGTCCCCAGTAGCTCATATAAATCTCCTCAGGTGGGAGTGGTCAACTTTCCTGCGCCGCATGGATGTCCAGTTTCACCAGGTCCAGCAGCTCTTTGTCGTTCATCTCGGTCAGCAGCAGCTCGGCACCGCCTTCCAGCACGTCGGTCACCAGCTGCTGTTTGGATTCTATAAGGTGGTTAATGCGGTCTTCTACCGTGCCGCGACAAATAAATTTGTGCACCAGCACATTGCGCTGCTGGCCGATGCGGTAAGCGCGGTCGGTGGCCTGGTTTTCTACCGCCGGGTTCCACCAGCGGTCAAAGTGGATGACGTGGGAGGCTGCCGTGAGGTTAAGCCCCGAGCCACCGGCCTTGAGCGAGAGTACAAAAAACGGGGTCAGCTCGTCTTCCTGAAAACGCTTGACCAGCTCACGCCGCTTAGCCACGGGCGTGCCGCCGTGCAGCACCAGGCCTTCTCGGCCAAAGATGGTGCCTAAAAATGCTGCCAGAGGCGCCGTGGTCTCCCTGAACTGGGTGAACACCAGCAGCTTCTCCTGCTTGGCGGCTATCACCTCGGCCAGCTCGCGCAGGCGGGCAAATTTGCCACTGTCTGCGGCCTGCCAGGCCGCGTCGCCCAGCCACTGCGAGGGGTGGTTGCAAATCTGTTTAAAACGCATCAGGTAGGCCAGCACGATGCCTCTGCGGGCGATGCCATCCGACTCTTCCAGTGCCTTGGCCAGGTCTTTGACGCTGGCTTGGTACAGCGCGGCCTGGGTGGGGCTCAGGTGGCACCAGGCCTGCACTTCGGTTTTATCTGGCAGGTCGGCTATCACGCGTTTGTCGCTTTTGAGCCTGCGCAAGATGTAGGGCTGCACCAGGCTGCGCAGCGGGCCAAAGTGCTGGGTCTCGGCCAGGCGTTTGGTGAAGTCGCCAAACACCTTGCCGCTGCCCAACAGGCCGGGGTGGGTAAAGTCAAACAGACTCCACAAGTCGGACAGGCGGTTTTCTACTGGCGTACCGGTCAGCGCGATGCGCGACTGGGCCTTGAGCTTCTTGACTTGCTGGGTTTGTTTGGCGCTGGGGTTTTTCAGCGCCTGCGCTTCATCAGCCACCGCCAAGCGCCATGGCATCTCGGTGAGGGCGGGTAGCTTGAGCAAAGTGCCGTAGCTGGTGATGACCAGGTCGGCCTGCGCCAGTTGCTGCGCATCCAGACTTTTCATCTGCGCGCTGGGCATGGCGGAGGGGTGCACTACCAAGATGCGCAGTGACGGGGCAAAGCGCTCGGCCTCGGCGGCCCAGTTGGCCAGCAGGGAGGCGGGGGCGATGAGCAGGCTGGGCTTATGCGCCACGTCGTTTGGCTTGACTTTTTTAGCTGCTGCGCCGGAGACGGTGGCTGTGCCCAGCGCCTCGCGTTTGAGCACCAGCAGCAGCGCCAGCACCTGGATAGTTTTGCCCAGGCCCATGTCGTCGGCCAGGCAGGCACCCAGGCCCAAGCGGGTGAGCAGGTAGAGCCAGCGCACCCCCGCCTGCTGGTAGGGGCGCAGCGTGGCTTTCAGTTCTGCGCCAGGGTTGACTTGCGCCAAGCCCTCGGGCTGGCGCAGCCCGCGCAAGGTCTCGGCCAGCCAGGGCCCTGCGCTGATCTCAGACCATTGGGCATCGTCCGCCTCCACGCCGTTGTCTATGGCGGCACTGGACAGCAGGCGCATGGCCTGGGCAAAGGGCAGGCCGTCGGCGGCGGCCTGTTCTACTGCCTTGAAGCGCTCCAGCATGCGCGTGAGCTTTTTGTGGTCAATCTGCACCCACTGGCCACGAATGAGTTGCAGGCCATCGCTTTGCGTGAGCAGGCTGCGCAGGTCGGCGGCATCCAGGGTTTGGCCGTCCAGCGTCACTTCCATATTGAAGTCCAGCAGCGCTGCCATGCCCAGCTGGGACGGTGGCGCAGCGCCTATGCTGGCCTTGACGATGGGCTGGCTGGGCCGGCCGGTTTGCCAGTTGCTGGGGGTACGCACCACAATGCCTGCGGCCTCGATCTTGGCCACATCGGTTAAAAACTGTAGCGCCTCTTGCGGGCTCCAGCGCATGGGGTGGTAAATCTCATTGGCCTGCACCATGGCTTGCAGCCAGTCGCATTGCTGGGCAGCGCGCTGCACCGGCAGCAGCAGGGAGAGCAATTGCTGGCGGCTCTTGCCATCAGAAAACTCGGCCAGCGCCTTGGACAGCGGCAGGTGCTGCGCCTTGCCGTGGCTGGAGAGGCGCGAGGTGTAGGTGGCGAGAAAGGCAAACGGTGCGTCAGGGTCTTTGCGGTTTTCGGCCAGGTTAAACACCACGCGGCCTACCAGGTTCCAGGCCGGATGGCGCTGTTTCAAGAAGTCTTGCAGGGCGAGATGGGATTGGGCAAGCTCGGCATGCAGGGCTGCGTCCAGCGCTTGCCACAGAGCGCTTAAAACGTCAGCGTTGAGGTATTCGACGCCCTGCATCGGTGGTGCATCGGCAATCCATGCATCCAGCGCCGCCGCGTCGGGCAGGGCCACCGCTATTTCGGCATCTTGCGGCGTGGCGCACAAAAGCGTCACATAGCGCACCGCAAAGTCGCGCCACCAAGCCCACGCAGGCGGTAGCGCGCTGGATACCTGGGTTGCACCCAAGTGCAGCAAGGCGTGACCAGCCCCAAGCTCGAAGGCCTGGCTCAGCTGCGCTTGCAATGCAGCAGGCAAGGGCGGCGCATCGTCCATCGCGACACTATGCAACGCGCCATGCGGTGTGAGTGAGGGTGCCAGAAGGTAGATAGGCACTGAGCTGGTAGCGCGAGAGATGGCGACTTCAATCATAGGCAAAGCGGTGGTTAAACGTATGCAGGGCAGTTTAACGCGACCGGGTGTGTGCTGATGGTTTGATGCTTTTTAGGCCTCTAGCCCAATGAAATATTGCGCAAGCAGCTATTTAATATATAGCGACTGGTTGGTGCGGCGGACAGAATTCGCGCGCCGTGGTTCGCAAGAGTAAGGCGTAATTATGCCCAATACGCTTCACATTTGAAGCGTAAAGAGCTAAAATGCGCTTCATGTGGATCTGGCAAGCCAAGCACTGGCCTAACTTTCAGTTTGACGCGCAGGCCTTGCAGCCTGCCATAGCCGCTGCGCGCACAGCGCAGGGGCGCATGCTGGGCGTGGCCAGCCAGTTGCAAATGGTGAGGCTGTCTGACGTGCAGATCAACGGCATGAGCGCCGAGGCGCTGGCTACGGCGCAAATTGAGGGCGAGGTGCTGCACCCGCAGTCGGTGCGTGCGTCGGCGGCGCGGCGCTTGGGGCTGCTGGCAGCCATGCCTGCCAAAAAAACCAGCACCCAGCCTGCCCGCAAAAACTATAAAGCAGATCACCGCGCGCCTCCGCGTGAGGAGGCCACCCTAGACTTACTGCAAGCCGCTGTCAGCCAATGGAGCCAGCCCCTCACTGAGCAGCAGCTGCTGCGTTGGCACGCCATGCTGTTCCCCACCGGGTACAGCGGCATCGCGCCCATTGCCGTGGGCGGGTACCGCACGCATGCCGAGCCGATGCAAATCGTCACGCCGCAAATAGGCAAAGAGGACATCGTGCATTACCAGGCGCCGCCGTCCAATGATGTGCCAGCGCACATGCAAAAGCTGATTGCGTGGTTTAACCACAGCCAGGGCCAGATCGACGGCGTGGCGCGCGCTGCCGTGGCGCACCTGTGGCTAGAGGCTATTCACCCGTTTGAAGACGGCAATGGCCGCATAGGCCGCGCGCTGAGCGACCTGGCGCTGGCGCAAGACGCGCAAAGCGGTCAGCGCCTGTTCAGCCTGTCGCAGCAGTTGATGGAGCGGCGTAACGAGTATTACGATCAACTACAAGCCGCCACAGGCAAAGGCAGCCTGAATGTGACCCCGTGGGTGCAATGGTTTGCCCAGCGCATGCAAGCGGCCTGCGAGCACAGCGTGCAGCAGATGCACACGGCGCTGGGCAAAACCCGTTACTGGGCGCAGGTGCAGGCCAGCCACCCGCACATCACCGCCAGCCAACGCAAAGTGCTGGGCAAACTTTTCGATGTGCAGCCCGCTGGCTTTGAAGGTGGCCTGAGCACGGAGAAATACGTGGCCATCACCAGCCTGTCGCGCGCTACGGCGTACCGTGAGCTCACCCAGTTGCTGGCAGCCGGACTGCTGGTGAAAACCGGGCAGGGCAAGGCGACGCGCTACGCCTTGCAGGTTTGATGCCTTTTAGGCCTCTAGCCCAATGAAATATTGCGCAAGCAGCTATTTATTATGTAGCACATAGCAGGCTCTATGCTCTCGCCACACCTTAGCGCTTGCTCAAAATCAACAACGCCATACCGCCCAAAATCGCGGTGGAAGCCAGCAGCATAGTCAGGGTCAGGGTTTCGCCCAGCAGCACTACGCCGCCCAGCGCGGCGATGACGGGCACGCTCAGCTGCGCGGTGGCGGCCTGGGTGGCTTTGAGGGCGGGCAGGGCTTGGTACCACAGCACATAGCCCAGGCCCGAGGCCAGCGCGCCCGATGCTGCGGCCAGTATGAGGCCGGTAGCGTCCCACGACAGGTTGCGCCACATCAGCGCATTCAGGAGCAGTGCCAGCGGCACGGTGCGCATAAAGTTGCCTGCGGTGACCTGGGTGGGGTTGGCCGTGCCCAAGCTGTGCGCGCGTTTGCCTTGCACGGTGTAGACGCTCCAGGCTAGGCCCGCGCTCACCATCAGCAGCGCACTCAACAGGCTGGGCACTATCAGCCCCGGCAGCATCAGCACCACCAGGCCTGCCAGTGCCAAGGCAAAACCCAGCATTTGCAGCTTGCTTAATCGTTCCCCCTGCACCACCGCATAGCCCATCATGCTGGCCTGCACCGAGCCGAACAGCAGCAGCGCGCCCGTGGCCGCCGACATGCTGACATAGGCATACGAGAAGCACGCCGCATAGGCAAACAGCGCGCAGGCCGACAACCAGTTGCCCGCGCGGGCCGCGCTCGCAGCTCCCGTAGCACCGCGAACACCCGTAGCGCTCGCCAAACTCTCCCGGCCCGTGGCGCTCTGCAGCCGCAGCACCAGCCACAACATGCAAGCGCCCGAGAGCATACGTACGCTGGTAAAAGTTGCCGCGTCGATGCTGGTGTTTTTCAAAGCCATTCGGCATAGCAGTGAATTGCCCGCAAACGCCAGCATGGACAGACAGACCAACAAGGCCAAGCGTAGGCGGGTCATGGCCTTACACCACGCCTTGCGCGCGCAAGCTGGCAATCTGCGCCGCCGCATATCCCAGCTCGGCGAGTATCTCGTCGGTATGCTCACTCAGTTGCGGCGGCGGGCGCGTAAATGGCGTGGGGTTGGCCGACATATTCACTGGGTGCGGCGCGAGGGGGAACGGCTGGGCCATGCCGCCAAAGGGCTGGGGTGTGAGCAGGCCGGTGGCTTGGACGTGCGGGTCGTCCAGCGCCTCTTGCGGTGAGTAGACCGGGCCGCTGGGGATCTTGGCCTTGGCCAAGGCGGCCAGTACCGATTCGCGGGTTTGGTCATTGCACCAGGATTGCATCACCGCGCTGATAGCGGCGCTGTGCTCGCCGCGCAGCACGTCGCTGGCAAAACGCGGGTCGCTCTTCATCTGCGGCGCGCCCACCAAGTCGCACCAGCGGTCAAACATGGCCTGGCCTACCGACTGCACCAGCAGCCAGCCAGTTTGGGTTTTGAACACATCGCCCGGCCCGCCCAGGTAGCCACGGTTGCCCTGCGGAATGCGGTCGGGCTTTTTGACTGCTTGCTCGATCAACACTGAGTTCCCCATGATCAAAGCCGAGCGCAGTAGCGAGCCTTCTACCAGTTGCCCTTTGCCCGATTTCTCACGCGTCCACAGCGCAGCCAGTGTGCCCATGGCGCAGGCCTGGGCGGTAGAAAAATCCACGTAGTTGGCCACCGTGCGCGCGGGTGCGCCGGGTGTACCCGACATGTACATGCTGCCGCTCATGGCCTGGCCCACGCCGTCAAAACCCAGGCGCTGGCTGTAGGGCCCGCCTGCGCCAAAGGCGGTGACGCTGGTGAGCACGATGCGCGGGTTCAGCTTTGACAGTGTCTCGTAGTCCAAGCCCAGTTGCTGGAGCGTTGCGGGCGGCAGATTGGCCACCACCACGTCAGCGGTTATCACCAACTGGCGCACAATCTCGCGCCCTTGCGGGCTGGCCAAATCCAAAGTGAGGCAGCGCTTGTTACGGTTCATTTGCAGGTACAGCCCGCCTTCGCCCGTGTCGGCCACGTGGGGGATGTAGCGGTCTTCACCACCCTCCACCCGTTCAATGCGGATCACATCGGCCCCGTGGTCGCCCAGCAGCGCTGCGCAGTAGGGGCCTGCAATAAAGCGGCCAAAGTCTAGAACACGGATACCGGTTAGTAAGCTCATTTTGCCCATCCAAAGTATGCCCAATGTAATGCAAACGGCTGGGGCACCGTGCTTGGGTCTTTTGATGTTCGAGGACTAAGACGTTGGCTCTGGCTTTTTTGGCCCGGTGCTGTGCTCGCTCTGGCGCTTGGTGTGCACAGCTCCGCGGCTATCCCCCGGCCTGCGGCCTCCTCCTTTATGCCGCTGCGCTGTGCACACCAAGCGCCAGAGCTGCGTACTGGTTTGGTCGGGGCACAGCGATGGATCGTCAACCACTACGCGAGAGCAGGTCGGCGGTGTACTCAGCGCAGCGGCATAAAGGAGGAGGCAGCGGCCATAAGCCGCCACGGGGGACAGCCGCGGAGCTGAGTACACCGTCGGCCAGCTCCTGTACATAACGAGGGCAAGACAAACTGCAGCTAAAAAGGGTATCGTTAGTCATCACTCGGGCAAACCTCAGCATTTCCAAACCAGCAGAAAGATTTGCCAGCCTCGCGCGACAGACCCACATCGCTGTTTTACACACTACTGCACCATGACCAACGCCTATTCCATCCTCAAACCGCTTCTGAGTGCCCTAGGAGTCTGGGCGGCAGAAGCCAGCACAACCGAGTCCACCAGCGGTGAGGGTAGAGCGTTATAGATAGATGACTGCAAGCTACATCGCCTACCA